>CAIVJW010000124.1 GCA_903906315.1 uncultured delta proteobacterium
GCTCCTCCTCGGTCGGTTCGGCGGAGCCGAGCACGTCTTCTTGCGAGACCTGCGCGTGGGCGACCGCGTCGAGCGCGAGCGCGTCCTGGCCCCGCTGACGGCCGAACGCCTGCGCGAGCACCTCGCCGGCACGTGCTGGCTCGGGTGCTATCCGCTGCGGGGCAACCACTCGGTGCGGTTCGCGGCCGTGCGCGTCGTCGTCGCCGGCAAGGCCCGGAGTGGCAGCCGGCGCGACTGCAGCGTGCCCGGCATCGTGGCGACGGACGCGATGGCGCTGCGAGCGGCGCTCGGCAGCCTCGGCGTGCGCGCGCTCACGAGCGTCGAGCCGGGGCGGGCGTACGTCGTGTGGGCGCTCTTCGCGGAGCCGGTCGGAGCGGCGCGCGCGCGCACGCTGCTCGCGCTGACCTGCCAGCGCGCGGGCGTGCCGCCGGCCGGCGTGACGCGCGAGCTCGTGCCCGCGCAGGACGTCGCCAAGCCGGACAAGCCGGGGACGGGCGTGCTGCTGCCGCTCGGCGTCGACCCGAGGTCGGGCGAGCGCGCGTGGCTGCTCGACGAGGCGCTCGCGCCGCTGATCGACCCGGTCGCCGCCCTGCGCGAGCACGTGGCCGCGACGCCCGCCGAGGTCGCGGCCGCGGTCGGCGTGAGGCGCCTGCTCGCGCTCGCGGCGCCGCCCGCCGGCGGGGCCCCGCCGGTCGTCCCGAGGGGGCCGGAGGCGACGAGCCCCGCGGTCGCGCCCCCGACCGGCGCCCCCTCGGCGGTCGAACCTCGCACCGCCGTGCCCGTCGACCCGGTCGCGCTGATGACGGTGCCGTTCCACGAGCTGCCGCGCGCGAAGGACGTCTACGCCGGGTGCCCGGTGTTCCGCAGCTTCGTCGACAAGGTCATCAGCGGGCACGGCCTCGCGACGTCCGAGCGCTACTTCGTGGCCGACGTGCTCGGCCGCCTCGGCGACGAGGCCGCGCCGGCGCTCGACGCCGTGCTGCGTCACCTCGACGACTACCGACCGGGCATGGCCGGGCGCGTGCTGCAGCGCCTCTACCCGCGCCCGACGAGCTGCGGTCGCATCCGCCAGAACCTGCCGGACCTGACGTCGCGCGTCGGCTGCGACTGCCGCTTCCGCGTGCCCCCGGGCGCGTATCCGACGCCGGTGCTGCACGCGCTCGGCGCCGCGAACGTGCCCGGGCTCGCCGACCGCGTGCACGACGCGGCGGCCAAGGGTGGGCTCGCGCGAGCGGCGGTCGCCGCCATGAACGAGGGGCGCAAGGACCTCGGGGTGAAGGCGGCCGCGCTCTGCAACCGCCTTTCGGAGCTGCGGCGGCAAGCGCGGGTCGTCGAGAAGACCATCGCCGGCGTCGAGGCCGAGATCGACCTGGTGATCGAGGAGGCTGGCGATACGCCGCTCGAGACGCCGGCGGGGACGCTGCGGCGTGTGGTCGAGGGCGGCCTGCGCCGCTTCGTGCTGGAGGTGTGACGTGCCCCCTCCGAGGACCTCCGCGGGCGGGCGACCGCTCGTCATCACGGACCCGACGTTGCTCATCCGGCACGCCAACGAGCGGCTCGTGCTCCTGCGCGAGCGCAAGGTCGTCGCGGCCGTGCCGATCGCGGACGTGTCGCACGTCGCGGTGCACGGGCCGGCGACGTTCACGGGCGCGGCGATCGCGCGCATCCTCGATGCCGGGCTCGACGTCACGTTTCATTCGAGCTCCGGTCGGTTCCGCGGCATCCTGCAGAGCACCGACCCGAAGAACGTCTTCCTGTTGCTCGCGCAGGTCGACGCCTGGAACCGGCCGGAGCGCCGCGTCGCGTTCGCCCGGCCGCTCGTGGCGAGCAAGATCGCCGGCCAGAGGGCCACGCTGCAGCGCCACGCAGGGGCCGCCGAGGGGCCGCTGCGCGCGGTCGCCGTCGAGCGCCTCGATCACCTGGAGGAGCGCGCGCTGGTCGAAGAGGACCTCGAGGTCCTCCGAGGCTTCGAGGGGGCCGCGTCGGCGGCCTACTTCGAGGCGTTTCCGGAGATGCTCGCGCGCGGCTTCACGTTCCCCGGGCGGGTGAGGCGACCGCCGAAGGACCCGGTGAACGCGCTCCTCTCGTTCGGGTACACGCTGGCCGGGAGCGAGGTCGCGCGGCACCTGGCGCGCATCGGGTTCGACACGCGGATCGGCCTCGTGCACGGGATCCGCTACGGGCGGGAATCGCTGCCGCTCGACCTCGTGGAGGAGCTCCGGTCGCCGATGGTCGACCGCTTCACGCTGCGCCTGCTGAACCACCGTCAGCTCGAGCGCGACGACTTCGAGGAGCGCGACGACGGTGCGGTGCGGCTCCGCGACGACGCGCGCCGGCGCTACCTCGAGCTGTGGGAGGAGATGCTGTCCGCCAAGGCGCCGCGGCTCCGGAACGAGCCTCGGCCGGACGCGACCGACCCGGGCCGGGCGACCCGAGTCGACCGCGAGACCGGCGCCGCCCCGCCCGGCGCGACCGCGGGCGAGCCGGCGCCGCTCGACGAGCCCGTGACGTGGCGCTACAGAATCGAGCGCCAAGCGCACCGCCTGCGCCGGTTCCTGCTGAAGGGCGTGCCCTTCCGGCCGCTACAGTCGAGCCGAAAGCGGAGCGATTCCGGGGCCGAAGACCAGAAAATCGACTCCGCACGGGCCCCCGACCCGGCCCAAGCGCAGGAAACAATTGACGATGCTGCGGACGAGTGAGACGGTGGAGCCGAGGGAAGCCTACCGGGCTGCCCGTCCGGGCCGCTGTTTGACAACCGACTCCGAACGGCGGGATCCCGAGCCCAAGGATTCCGCCAGGTTGCGGGGGTGGCCCCCGCAGAAGACGTGCCCCGCCGCAGGGGATTGAGAC
>CAIVJW010000125.1 GCA_903906315.1 uncultured delta proteobacterium
ATGTTGTTCCGCGTCGCCGTGCTGAGCCCGTCCTTCGCGAGCTCCTGATCGAACGCGAGCAGCTTCGCTCGGTCGATCTCTCCGAGCGGGAGATGCCCGAACCGGGGGAGCAGGTACGCGTCCAGGTTCTTCTTGTACCCGTGACGCGTGCTGGGCTTGAGCGTCGGCGCCTTCGTCTCGAGGAAGAGCTCGTGCGCCTCCTTGAACGTCAGCTCCTTCGGGGGCTCCGGCGCGAGCTCCGCGCGCGTCGGGATGAAGCCCTTCTCGGCGTAGAGGACGAGGAGCGACCGCTCCTCGGCCCGCGCGCCATCGGCGGTCTGGCACTTCGCGTTGCGGAAGTACCGGCACTTCTTGCCGGTCCTCTTGTCGACGTAGGTGATGTCAAGGACCCAGGGACGCTGCGGGCGCCGTTTGTCTCGGTACGCGGCCATGCCGGCTACTCCTTCTCCGGCCGGGTCGCGCGCGAGGGACGAGGAGAAGAAGTAGCACGCGCGCACGTGCTCTTCTCGTCGGTCCACTCACTCCCGAGCCGCACCCGCCAGCGGCCGCCGAGCTTGCGCGCACGGACGCCGTCGAACGCGGCTTCGAGCAGACCGTCGTGGCCGACGCGAGCGCGACGTTCGATGGCGCGTCGAAGGGCTTCGGGCGTCTTGTCGAGGAGACGGGCGGCGCGGTCGATCGACATCCAGAGCGGAAGCGTGGTCGGCCCTTCAGCGAGCGCTGGATGAACTTGGACGGAGCGCGTCTTCACGAGCTCACCTCTGCCGGCTCGAACGCGTTCTCGGTGAAGGGATGCGGGCGGCGGGCGCCCCTGTTCGTGACGCGTCCACCGAGCTGGACGAGCTTCTCGATGACCTGCTTCTTCGTCGCGCTGTGCGCGGCGAAGGCGATCGCGACGTTGCAGTCGAGCAACGCGTCGGCGTTGAGATAGAGGCGGCACTGGATGCAGGTCGTGCCCTTCGTCTCCGCCGGGCAGGGCACCACCATCGCGCTCGTGCCCGGCAGCGAGAACGCCTTCGACGAGGGGAACGCCTCGACGACGATGGCCGCTGCGTAGCCCCTCGTGCGCGCGAGCTCGATGTCCTCGGGCCGCTCCACCGAAGCGAGCACCGAGATGTGCCCGAGCGCGTCCTTCGGGACGTCGCGCCAGGCGTTGGTGAAGGTCCATACGCGGCCGCCGTCCCGCTGAACCCAGCGCTCTGCGGCGCCTGCCAGCAAGCGTGCACCGGCCTCGGAGCCGACGTCGCCGCCGACGTGCAGGCGAAGATCACGTCCCCCGCGACCGCCGTCCTGGGGGACACGGCCACCACGGAAGGCGGCGTCGAGCAGGCGAACCTCCTCGGCGATGACCTGCTCGGCGGACAGGCCGCGCGCGGCCTCGTCCCTGGTGGCAGCGCGCCTCTTGGTCGTGCCGGCCGGCACGAAGCACCCGCCGGCCTTGAAGGGGCACGCGTCGCTGCACGTGGCGGCGATGCTCGCGTAGGTGGCGGCGACGAACGGCGGGAGCGCATGCAGCCGCCGCTTCTCACCCTCACGCCACGCCCGAACGGGCGAGAGCTTCGCGTTGTAGGCCTTGGGTACGACGACCGTGGAATCGCGGCGCGCAGCGTGGGGTGTCGCCGGCACGCCGGTACCGTGCGATTCGGTCGTGGCCGCTTCGGCGCAGGCCGACAGCTCCGACGCACTCGACGATGCGAGACGGTTCGCGCAGGCACCACGGCCTCGCGTGGGCGCACCGAGCGTCGCCCAATTCTTCAGCACCGAGAAGCGCTCGGCGCCGGGCTTCAACTTGCTTTCGTCGTGCAGCACCCCCGCCCCATCGCACCTGCGGCACCAGGGGCCGACTGCATGAGGACCACTGGCCTTGGTCCCCCGGTGCTTGATGGTGCACTCGGGTGCCCTTGGAGCAACGACGCCGAGCGCTCTCCCGGTCGAGGTGAACTTCGGCGTGCGAGCGGCCGTCCGACGGCTGACACCGACCGCCTGGTCGCTCTTCGCGATGCGCACGCTGCGGCCCGAAAGACGTGGCTGCCGCGTCGCCCACGTGGTTCGCATCGGCAACCAACTGCGAGCGCATCTCGCGTGTGCTCAGCTGGCTCCACCATGCTGCATCGTGGTAGCACCGCGTCATGGCACGACGTTCGCGCCCAGCGCCAACCACTGCGGCGACGCCGCGCGCGAACCCCGCCGAGGCGAATGATGACGCCGACCCGCTCCGGCTGAAGTCGGTCTCGCCGCGCGTCTACCAGGCGTTCTACGAGCTGTACGCGGCGCTGCGCTTCGAGCTGCACCACTACGACGCGGTGTTCGAGAACCTCGTTCTCGGCCCCCGTCGGGAGGGTGATCCTGTCCCGTCTGGGCCTACGACCTTCACCGGGCCGGTCGTCCGTCGTGCGGCAGCTCGTCGGGCAGCGAGCTCGGGGAGCGCGCTTCCTGGCGAGGACGACCCCCTCTTCGGGCGCGTCCTCCAGCGAAAGAAGCAGGTCGTGACCGCCGCAGAGATCGTGAACGCTCTACGCGTCGCCCTCGAGCGCGGGCCCGAGAAATCGCTCGACGCGCCGCTACGATGGGCTCGGAAGTTCACCGGACCCTTCGTGCCGGCTCCGCCGAAGGCCAAGCTGAAGCCAGCGAAAGACCGCTTCCTCGAGAAGGTTACCTGCGAGCTCGAGCGCCACGCCCCAGCCGGTACGTACAAATCGCGGGATGAAGCGCTACGGGCGGCGGGACGTGAGCTCAGCGAGCAGGCCCTCGAGCATCCCAGGGGCTTCGGCACACCAGCCGGCGATGGCGATTTCGCTCCCCCGAAGAACTCGCTGGCGGAGTTCGCGCTCTTTGTCGCGGTGGCACTTCGAGATCCCGGGATACACCCCGTTGCAGCACTTCTGCCGAAGACGACCATCCCGGACGCCGCGGGGGCGATCCTTCAGGAACTCGCGAGGCGGAACGCGGCCACGTTTGAAGACCCGCCGCTGCTCGCAGCGACGTGCTTACGTGCGCTGGGGCTCGACGCGGAGAAGGCGCACTCTTTCTTCAGCTACCTGAGCAAGGAGCAGAAGCGACGCGCGTCGGACGAGGAACCGTAGCGCCTGTCACGCATGTGCGGACGACCGGCCCTCGTCCCCGCCTGATACAACCTTGCGGAGGGCGGTGCTGATGTTCGCGTCGTGAAACCTCACGAACGCAAGATGAAGCAAGACGCCGAGCGCCTCGTGTCTCGGCCCGACTCCGGCAGAATCACCGCACACGAGGCGCGCGTGATCGCTGCGGCAGCCGCGGTCGATCCGCGCACTGTGGCCCGCTACCTCGCGGGGCGCAAGGTGGCCTCGACCTGCGGAACTCGCATCGCTGCTGCGCTCCGCGAAGCCGGCTTCCCCGACTCGCGCTTCCCGCCGCCGTCGACGGAGAAGGCCCGTGGCTGACGGGCGCGGGCCGCAGCGCCCCGCGGAAGGCACCGTCGGGCACTCCGACCGTCGGCGTGCGCTCGACGTCGGCGCGCTCGTCGACGCTGTCGCCGACACGATCGCAGCCAAGGTCGCCGCGCGGCTTCAGTTCGCGGAGAACGACCACGTCGACCAGCGTCGCCCGCCGCCGCTGAAGCGCATGCGCGTCGCCTTTCGCGACGGCCGCGTGAAACTCACGTTCACGCCCGCCTCCGTGGCGTGAAGAGCCGAGCGACGCGCCATGCCGGCAGGCGTGCCGCTCGGTTGTACACGGTCGCCGGATAAGCGGAGCTCGCACGGGGACAAGCCGTGCGAGCTCCAGAACCTCGATCCGAATTGCTCAGGGACTGAAGCTCATGAACACGTTTGCAACGAACTGGGTCCGCGTCAACGAGCCCGATGGGGCCGTCGACGCTTGCGCGCTGGAGAACGCCAACGCGTCCACGCCGCACGCGCCTGCCCACTGTGCCGGCGAGAAGAGGGTCTGCAACCCGCACACGATCGCCGCGCTCGGGCCGGTGACCCTCGTGCGCGCCGGCAACCCCCCGGGTGCGCGTGCGCCGTCGAGCGCGGAGGCGGGTTGATGCTCCCCCGCGAGATCCCGGCCGCGATGAAGGCGTTCCGAGACGTCGCTCGCCTGATCAAAGGACTGCGCGCGCTGCCCGACGTCTGGGCTCGGCTTCGGCTGTGGCCGAAGCTGTTCTGGCTCGCGATCTACTACGACAACGCGGTGTTGCGCGGGGGAATCCTGCAGGAGCGTCGCCTCGCGGCGTACCTCGCCGCGAGCCTCCTCCCCTACGCGCTCATCACTGCCGCGGTTATGCTCGGGGGCCGCGACTACACGGTGGAGGCGGTGCTGGCTCTCGCGCAGAAGTACCAGACGGAGCGCCTCCACGTGCCGATCCCGACCGGGAGCGCCAGCGCGCTGGCCGAGCCCATGCTCTCGCCCACCCGCAGCACGCGTGTGCCGCTGCAGGTCCTCAAGGGCAAGTTCTATCGACCAGACACCATCAAGCTCAAGCACGCCTCCAAGTGCATCACCTGCGGGGGTAACCTCGCGGTGGGCACGGAGGCCCACTGGCGGCGTGGCGTCGGAACGTGCCACAGGACCTGCGCGTGGCCGCTCCAGGATCCGCGCCCGTGACCTGATCGCTCGCCCTCCGACCCATCGACGGAGAGCGGACCACGAAGTCCAAGACCGAGAGGCTCCTTCCGCGGACTCTTGCGGGACGCGGGAGGTGCCGCTCGGCGCGCCGTCGGGCGCCAAGGACGAGAGTATCGAGCCCAGTTCAGGCCGACAGGCCAGTCGACGAAGATGAAGAGTGCGGTCCCGCCGTGAATTCGAAGTTGGCGACGGGACCGCTCGGGAGACGACCATGAGCGTAGCAGAGTCGGAGCAAGACGCGAATGCGTGTCGCCCCGGTAACGCGGTGAATCCGTTTTGTGAAAAGCACACGAAGTACCTGATCGATCGGGCGGTGCCCCCGGAATGGGCCAAAGCCGCCGGCCTGCGGTGCGTCGACGCCGACGAGGGTGGCAAGCTTCTCGGGTTTGCCGGGCGGCTCTCCTCGGGCGGCCTCTACATCCCGTACACCAACCAGCCGGGCTACGGGCGGGTGCGTCTCGACCACGAGGACGGGGCGCGCTTCATCGCGCCGGCCGGTCGCGAGGTTCCGGTCTACCTGCCGCCTGGCTTTCGCACGGCCGGCGCCGAGCCCGTCCTCGTCGCGGAGGGGCCCATCAAGGCGCTCGCGCTCTTCGAGTGCGACTACAACGCGCTGGCCCTCGGCGGCACGGGCACCACGTTCCCCGAGCGGCACGGCCTCCGGCGGCCGAACGACTCGTGGCAGCACGGGGTCGAGCTCACGCGGCGCCCGGTCGTCGTGGTCTTCGACGCAGGGCGCTCGATCAACCCGAACGTCGCGCGCGACGAAGCTCGCGCCGCGCTCGCGCTCGAGCGCGCGGGGGCCAGCGTGTCGCTCGTGATGCTGCCCCTGCGAGTCGACGGGCGCGACCAGGGCCCCGACGACTTCCTCGCCGCCCACGGCCGTGCCGAGTTTCATAAGCTCGTCCTCGCGGCGGCGCCGGCCGACCCCACCCATCGGATCGAGATGCTGGCGCGGCGCGAGGGGACCGACCGGAAGAGCGCCATGTTCGCGCTGCTCGGTGACGTGCCGTTCCTGTGGTCGATCAAGGAGCGCGGTGTCGAGACCGAGCAGCGGGTCGTAGAACTCCTCCGCAAGGAGGGCGTCGGAGTCACGGTGCTTCGTCGCGCCCTCGCGCAGGCCGCGGAGCAGGTCCAGCGCGTGAAAGGCGGCTCCACCACCACGCCGAAGTCCGTCGTGCGCGACGGGCGGTTCTACATCGTCGGGGCCGACGGCGAGACCGGCGAGCCGCTCACCAACTTCACGGCCGAGATCGTGCGCGACGACGTGCTCGACGACGGCGTCCAGCGCTCCCGCACTCTCGCCATCGCGGGCAAGCTCGCGAGCGGCGTGCCGCTGGCCCCCGTTCGTGTCGAGGTCGAGGAGCTCGCCGACCCGCTCTGGCCCCTCAAGCACTGGGGCAGCGTCGCGACCGTAGCGCCTGTGTACAACGCCGCCGCGCACCTTCGCTCCGCGATCCAGGACGCCTCGAAGGCCTCGGAGCATGTCGTCTTCGCGCATACGGGCTGGCGGGAGCACCGCGGCGAGCTCGTGTTCCTGCATGCCGGCGGCGCCGTCGGTGCCTCCGACGTGTCCGTCCGCGTCGACGAGGCGCTGAAGCGCTACGTGCTCCCAGCCGTGCCGGAGGACGTCCCCGGCGCGGTGCGGGCGGCGCTCTCCTTTCTTGAGATCGCCGACCGCAGAATCACGCTTCCGCTGCTCAGCGCCGTGTTTCGCGCGCCGCTGCAGCACGCCCTCTACTGCGACTCGACCCTCGCGCTCGTCGGCGAGACCGGCGTCATGAAGACGACCGTCGCGGTGATGGCGATGTCCTTCTTCGGCGAGTTCGAGGATCACCTACCCGTGAGCTGGACGGCCACGGCCAACAGCCTCGAGCACGTCGCGCACGCCGCGAAGGACGTGCTCATCGCCATCGACGACTTCGCGCCCGCCCGCGCCGACCCCGGCGATGACATGCACCAGAAGGCCGCGCGCGTGGTCCGCGCGGTCGGGAACCAGAACAGCCGCGGCCGCATGGACGCCAAGCTGAACAGCCGCCCGGACCGGCCGCCTCGCGGGCTCATCTTGAGCACCGGCGAGGACACCCCGCTCGGGGAGTCGATCAACGCGCGCATCTACACCGTCCGCATGAAGCGCGGCGACGTCGACATGAAGAAGCTGTCGGAGCAGCAGGCGAAGCGCGGCCGGCTGCGGCACGCAATGCTCGGCTACATCCTGTGGCTGAAGAGCCAGGTGGGTGATCTCCGCGGGCCGCTCGCGGAGCGCTTCCGGGTGCTGCGGAACGAGCTGATGTCCGAGAGCACTCACAAGCGCATCGCGAGCGCCACGGCGCACTTGCTGCTCGGGCTCGAGTACCTCAGCGCGTTCGCGCACGACAATTGCGTCCTCGACGAGGCTTCGGTGGCGACCCTTTTGGCGGAGGGGCGCGCCGCTCTCCTCGCCAACGCGAGCGAGCAGCGTGAGGCCGCCGTCGACGCAAACCCGGTCGCCCGCTTTGTGGCCGTCCTGCGAACCTTGCTCCTCCAGGGCAGGGTCACGACGCAGCCCATCGGGTTCGAGCTCCACGCAGAAGACGACCGTGTCACGCGCGCGATCGGGTGGGCCGACCACGACTGGTTCTACCTCCTGCCCGACGCCGCGTACCCCGCCGTGGCCGAGGCGATGCGGCTTTCCGGACAACCGTTGCCCATCGTCCAGCGCACGCTCTGGAAGCACCTGGCCGAGGCGGGCTTCATCGGCCCCGGCGATGGACACCGCCCGACGCGCAAGAAGGCCGTCGGTCCGGATGGCCGCCGCGAGCGCGTCATCTGGGTGAGCCGCAAGAAGATCGACATGCCCGACCGGGTCGCGACAAGGGTCGACGAGGCCTTCGGCACGGCCGGTGAGCGCGAAGATGGCGCCGGCGACGGTGGCGACGATGACCCGGACGGCGGCCCTGGGCCCGGCGGTGGCGGCGTGACCCTCACCACCACGCCGTCACCCACGCCGCCCACCGATCATCCGCCCCAGCGCCCCACCTCGACGGCGAAGCTGGGGCGCGGACTGGGGCGCGGAGCTGGCGGACCGCCCGCTTTCGATGTCGAGCAATTCCGAGATGTTATGGCGCCGTCCGACGGCTCTATTGTGGGTGCTGGCCCACCTCGCCCCAAAGCCCCAGTTCTGGAAGAGGACTATGATCCATATGGGCAAGACAACGTGGCGGTCACGGTTTCTCGTTCCCCCTATAGGGGTGCTCCACCCCCGGCGGAAACTGAGGCTTTGGGGCGACGTGGCCAACCGTACTATTTGCCGCCAGCCGTGACAGCCATAAGTCACGGTGATCATTCGGATTCGTCCCCGAGCGGGGGCCAGAGCGCGCGCCCAGGCGACTTGGGGCGCTGGGGCGCGGCGGCCGAAGGACTGGGGCGCAGCCCCGGTCCCGTGGTCTTCGAGCAGGCGACCCGCATCGGAACGGTGGGATTCGCCTGCCGCTCGACCGGCCGCGACCTCGTGCTCGACGAGGTGCGCCACGTCGCCCTCGCGGTGCCGGGCGGGGGCGGTTGGGCCTTGGACCTGTACCGCAAGGCCGACGTCCGCCAGCTCCGTGACCTGCTGAGCCACGTCACGATCGTTGGGCACGAGCTGAAGACCGCGCTCGGGCAGTTGCTGCTGGTCGGCGTGAAGCCGCGTGCCGTGGTCGACACCGCGGTGTCCGCACGGCTGCTGGACGGCGGCGCGCACATCCGCGACCGGACCTACTTCTCGCTACAGGCCGTCGGCGAGCGCGTCCTCCGCGACGACCTCAAGCCGGCCCGCGCCGCCCCCACGAACACCAAGGACGGCCGATCGAGCGCAGCTTTGCACGACGAGGCCGTGATCACCTTGGAGCTCGAGGCGGGTATGCGGCCTCTTCTGTCGAGCGCGGGTCTCCACGACATCGCGACGCTCGAGCTCGACTGTCTGCCAGTGCTCGCCCAGATGCAGCTCGACGGCGTCCTCATCGACGGGCCCCGCTGGACCCGCATCGTCGACATGTGGCGCGCAGAAGCCGAGGCGCTCGAGAACAAGCTCAAGAGCTCGCTCGGCGTGAGCAACATCCACAACGACGACGACGTGCTGACCGCGCTACGCCGTCGCGGGCTCGACGTCGTTCGTACCGGCGCCGATGCGCTCGCGCCGTACGCCGACATCGACTTCGTGGACGAGCTCATGCGCTACCGCCGCCTGGCGGCCTTCGTGAACGGCACGGGGGTGGGCGTCCAAGACGCTCTCAATCGGTCGCCGGATGGTCGAGTTCGCGCAAGCATCCACCAGATCGGGGCGGCGACCGGCAGGATGTCCTGCGAGCAGCCGAACCTGATGGGCCTGCCACGCGACCCCAGGATCCGCGGGTGCATCATCCCCGCGCCCGGCATGAAGTTCATCGTCGCGGACTACGCGGCGATCGATCTGCGGGTCGCTGCCCACGTCACCGGCGACGAGACGCTGCGCAGGCTGTTCGCCGAGGGCAAGTGTCCGCACACGAACATGGCATCCATCTTGATGAAAACGCCGATCGAGCAAGTGAGCCCCGAACAGCGCCAGAGGGCAAAGCCCTTGAACTTCGGCCTCCTGCTCGGGATGGGCGTGGCGAAGTTCCCAGTCTACGCCCGCAAAAACTTCGGCGTGTCGCTCACGCACGACGAAGCGGAGCAGTTTCGGCGCCAGTTCCTCGAAACGTACCCTGGCGTCGCCGCATGGCAGAGCCGCATGAACACGCAGATGCCGGAGGAGCTGCGCACCGAGAGCGGGAGGATCTCGCGCCGATTCGACCCGGAGGGGGACTACAACGCGCGGCTCGCGTTCCCCATCCAGGGCACGGCCGCCGACGGCATGAAGAGCGCGATGGTGCTGCTCCACCCGCACCTCGAGAAGCTCGGAGCGCGCATGGTCCTCGCCGTGCACGACGAGCTCATCGTCGAAGCCCGCGAGGAGCACGCGGAGACTGTGAAGGAGGTCATGCGCGAGGCGATGATCGCCGGGATGCAGAAGTACGTGCCAAGCGTACCGATCATCGTTGAGCCCGAGGTCAGGTCGAGCTGGACGAAGTAGATGACCCTGCGCGCGGCGTAGCCGAAGATGAATGTATGTCTGGCGCTTCTCTTTCTCGGGAACAACCACGTAGGATCGTGTCATTGACCTGGGGACGCCGTGCTTGAAGGGCACCCGACTCACCCGACTTACGCGCGCGCACGACGAGACATGCGACACGACCACAGCCTCGACGCCGACCTGATGACGCTGCGACGACTGGTGTCCCGCGCCCGGAGTGCGTCTTTCCGAGTTCGCTGGCGCGGAGCGATGGGGCGACGAACGACCCGGATCCGATGCGTGCTCTGGGGAGTGCGTCGGTCTCTTCGTCCTCACCCGACCGAGCGGTTCAAAGGCAAGGGCGCCTGGACCTTCTTCGTTGGTCAGCAGCTGGCGGTCACCGTGACGGTCGCGTGCCCGGGCCGTACCGAAGAGGAACTGCTCGCGCCGATCCCCGTGCATGTGCATGAGGCCGACCTCGTCGACACGGCGGAGCTTCAACCTCTCGTCGAGCGTGGGGTTGCACTCGTACGGATGGAGGCGAGGCCCCGATGAAGGCCAAGGCGCGATCATCACGGAGCAGGAAGAGCGCGACGGCAATGCCGGCTCCGCCGCCGATGCTCCACGCGCGCTGGCTCGCGTACTTGCTCATCACCGGGCACACGACCAAGGCCATCCGGCAGCTCTGCAAGGACGTCGACCTCCCCGCGCCGTCGGACGAGGTGCTGGGGCAGCTGCGCGCGACGCTGCCTCTACAAGAGGGCGGGACGCTCCCCCCTGCAAAACAGAAGGCCCTCCTCGAGCAGCTTGGCCTTGCGCACCTCGCCGGTGAGACGCCGGTGGCCGGGGAGGCGTTCGTGATCCTTCGCACCCCGCGCGTGCGCGAGCTCGTGGAGGCGGCGCACCTGCTGGCCGTGCCGGCAGACAGGGTGACGGCGACGCTCGCGACCCACCTCGGTGTCGGCATCTCGGTCGAGGGCCTGAAAGCCTACACCGCCTTCTTCTTCGACTGCTCCCGGGCCACGCGATCCCAGCTCCGAGTACTTGTTCAGGCGCGGGTTCGCCAAGCTGTGCTCCGCGTCGTGGGCGACGACGCCGACGGGACCGCTGCCAAGCGAGCGATCGAGGCGGACGCGCGAACCTTGGCCGTGACCCTGGCGTCATCGCCGTCGGCGTGGTCGGCAGTTCTTCTTGCTCTCGGGCTGCCGACCGGCCGCAACGACCTCTCGAAGGCGGTGGGGGAGCTCGCTCAAGTCGCGACCGCACGGGCCGCGCAAGCTCTTCTGCGGGGCGGCCCCGACGATGAACGCCGAGCCGAGAGCTTTACCGGCGTCCTGCGAAACCTCCGTCAGATCAGCGAGGACCTCAAGACGCCGGGCGCCGACCTCGAGCGTCAGCTTCTGCAGATCCGCCTTCGGTGTGACCCCACGGAGGCGAAGACCTTGGACGACCTGCGCCGAGCCGGGGATGAGGTCGGGGACGGTGGCGCGATCCGCGTGGCCCAGGAGGTGGCGGTCGATCTCGAGGACGACGAGGACGCGAACGACGAGACAGGGAGACGCCGTTGAACATCACCCATCCGCCTGCGACGCCAGGAGGCACGATGAGCCGCTTCACCGACCAGATGACCGCCTACGGGCGTTCGATCATCGACATGATCAAGGAGGCCGCGACGAAGTCGGACTTCGATACGCAGGCCTTTTGGTATGCCTCTCCCGGGCTCCTGTGGCGCGAGAACGCCACGACGGCGGCCGACAAGTACGCCATCTACTTCGCCGTGGCCGACGGGCTGCCGGGGCTGCCGGAGCGCGCCGCCGACCTCATGATCCAGGCGGCCCTCGTCGCCTCTGCCGTCCGGGCTGTCGACGAGACCCTCGTCGCAGTCGAGCGCGCCTACAACTTGGCGCCCACCCACCTTCGCGCGGAGGTCCTCGCCATGGCGAGGAGGGCCGTCGCGCAGAGGGGGGCGAAGAGCACCGTGCCCAGCGCGCCCCGCGGGAGCGAACCGCCGCGCAAGGCGGAGCCCAACGTCGTGCCACTCACCCCCGGGTCATCGACCACGCGCCGGACGGGACGCAAACCCCGATCGAACCGAACGACATCGTGAACTTGGCGCTCGTTGCGCCGGAAGTAGGAGGTCCCGTGAACCAGAAGAAGAAGGTGCGAGGTCCGTCGATCTCGAAGAAGATCATCGCCTCGAAGCTGAAGGCCGCGCGCGCGCTGCCGGTCGCGACGAAGAAGGGCGCGTCTTCGGCGACGCGCGGGTCCGTGAAGGCGGCCGGGGAGATGTCCTCCGTCCTCCGTCAGCGAGCCGACAACATCCGCCGCGAGCTCGAGCAGGCCGGGCAGAACGACGCCGTCGTGCGCGTGCGGCTCGGTGCGCTCGTGCTCGACGCGCAGAAGGACCCGAAGAAGTACGGGAAGAAGGCCGTCAACCAGCTCGCCTCCCACCTCGGCGTCGAGCGCAGCCGGCTCTACCGTGCGGCAACGGTGGCCTCGATCTGGTCGCCCGCCGTGGTGTCGAAGCTCATGAAGAAGGGCGCCGTCGAGTTCGGGCATCTCGAGCTACTGGCCCAGGAGAAGGACGAGGCGAAGCGCGACGACCTCCTCGCAGCGGTCGCCAACGACCACCTCTCCATCCGCGACCTCCGCAAGATGACCACGGGCGCGAAGGTGGTCGCCGTGGTGGCGCCCGTGAAGAAGATCGAGGCGATGGTCGACGCCCTCGAGAAGTCGATCGCGCGCCTGCAAGAGGCGGAGCTCGAGGGGGAGGTCGACGACGACGACCGCGCTCAGCTGCAGCTGCTCGCGGAGCGGGTCGAGAAGCTCAAGCCCAACCTGACCGCCGCGGCGGACCACATCGACGATCTCGGCCAGGTGGGGGAGGTCCAGGACCTCCAGGAGGACGTCCAGGAGACGGCCGCCGAGTAGTCGATTGTCGCGACGTCGCGAATATGTTTGGCGGGGCCGCCGCCCGACGGTGGTCAGCACCCAGGCGCGTGGAACGCTGGCGAACGGCCTCGCCCGGGCCCGCAGCGCCGCGCGAGCCGGCCACTGAACGTCGGCCCGTCCAGACCGGAGCGCTCCTCGCTCCGGTCTCCGCGGCCTCACTCTGCGCGGTCGTTCGCTCCCCACGAACCCCGCGGCTCAGGCACAATCGTTCGGTGCGACGGAACGAGGAAGCGTGGAGCATGTTCGAGCGCGGCCGAGGCGCAGCCCGCGACGGAGACATCGAAGGCGCGCTTGCGTTCCTCGAACAGGCGGCGACGCTCGCTGGCGCGGGTGACGTCTTCACCTACGCCTGCGCCGCGCTCCGGCGCTTCGAGCTCCTCGTCACCGCCGAGCGCTGGGACGAAGCAGAGGGCGCCTTTGAGGACTGCGCTCGCTCGCTCGCCATCGACTTCCCGCCGGGGGGCGCCCTCACACGGCTACATGCGGCTCACGCAACCTGGCTGCGTGCGATTGGTTCTCCCGAGGCCGCCGCCGCAGAACGCGACGCGACTCGTCTACAGACCCTCGACCGCGTGGAGAAGGCGTGCGTCGACTGCAACGTCACACGGGACACGGTGGCCTCAGTCGCGGCCGTCGACGCCTACCCCGGCATCGGCGCGGCGCGCGCAAGGTATCTCCTCGGGGCGAGTCTCGCGCAACTCGGCGAGATGGACGACGCTATCGAGAAGCTTGATCAAGCTCTCGTACTTGGCGCGCAGGAAGGAGACGGCTACACGTGCTGCAACGCCGCTCTGCAACGCTTTACTCAACGTGTCGACGTGCAGCGCCTCGACGAAGCTGAGGAGGCGCACCAGGTCGCGCGCGGCTACCTGGAGGACGACCAGCATGAGGTCCTCGTCGCACACCTCGCACTGCTTGAAACAGCTGCCGGGCAACTCTTCGCTTCAAAGGGCCGCTCGGTCGACGCGGCGGCTGCGTATGAACGGGCATCAGTCTTCTACGCTCGCATCGGCAGCGACCGGGACGCGGAGCTACACGCGACTGCCTCGCGCGTCGAACGCCTCTTCGCCTTAGGGGAGACCGCGCTGTCACAGCTACCGTTTCCCAAGAACCGTGACCGGGTCGCTGTGCGCGAGTGGGCCGAGACCATGTGGGCGCTGGTATTTCGATGGCTAAGCCAGGGTCAGGACGCCCTCGCGGAGGTCGCATGCGACCTAGCCCTTGAGCAAGAGAAGCACATCGACGGCATCGCGCTACACGCCATCCGATTTCTTCGCGGGATGATAAGAATACGGCGCGGCGAGCTCGATGCGGCCCGGGCGGACCTAGACGCTGCGGAGCTAGGTTCTGACTCGGCTGGACCGTACGCCGTGCAGGCTCGCGTCGAGCGCTGTGCACTGATCGTCGGCAACGGAGCACACCTCGAGACCACGGACCTTGACTTCATTCTGTCCGACCTCGCGATCGTCGGTGGCATGTCGCCGGTCACAGCTCGACTGGTGCGTGCACAGCTCGCGATGTTCAATGGGGTTCCTGAAGAGGCGATGCGGGAACTTGATCGTGCGGCGTCCGAGGGGCTCCATGACAGCCAGGTGCTGACGGTGCAGCTTCTTCGCGCCTCGGCTCTCGAGCAGTTGGGCCGCTCCGCAGAAGCTATGGCGGTCCTCGACGCTGCTGAGTGTGCAGCAAGAAGCGACACTCACGGCGCGCTGAGGGTCCGGGCAGTCCGAGCCATGCTGTCGATGAGGGAGACGACGGACGCCGAAATCCAATCGCTCGTCGCAGAGGTGTCCGAGCTTGCACGCAAGCGCTCCGGTTTGGCACCACTAGTGTCGATGACGGCGTTCATTGCCGGACTCAAGATACTCATCACGGCCCCGAACGTGGGTCCCCGCGACTTCGACGCGGTGCTCTCGATTGAGCACTTGTCAGTACGCCACCGTGCCATCGTCTTAATGTATCGCGCCGTCCATGTGGCCTCGGCGGAGGACGCCGCGGAGGCCGGTTCGCTCTGCAAGGCCGCCAACAACTACGCAGGCGCAGCGGAAGCCCTTGCTCTCGCTAGCGAGCTTTCCGGGACTCGGGGCGCCAAGAGCGACGCGGACGTCTATGCCTTGGCCGCGGCACATACCCTCGACGACGCCGCGCTCTTTGCGTCGGACGATCCCACGGCCCTCGCCCTGATCCGCCGCACTCGTGAAACCCGGCAGCAACTGGTTGGACGTCTCGTGCACGACCATCCGGAGGCGGCGCTTCGCGAGGCGATTCTAACCAAGAGCTCCGCGTTGCTCCGCCTCATCCGCACGCGAGCCCAGCGCCTCGGACTTCGACCCGAGACGACGGCCGTTCCCGAAGTCCAGGCGGCACGTTCGACCTCCGTGCCTAATCCGGTCGTCCCCGACGGGGCCCAGTCGGCCCGTCGTACGCGCATAGATCCCGCGCGTCTCGAGAAGATGCATCAGCGACTCACCGACATCGACGTCTCGGCTCGCCGCGCCGCCATCGAGCGCGCCGTCGACACCCGAACGATCCTCACGTCGCTCGCCGGCGACGAGGCCGTCGTCGAGTACTTCGCAACCGCCGTGGAGTTGTACGCCTTTGTGCTCACCGAGCGTGGTCTCGCGGTGCATGCGCTTGGGCTGAACCCGGAGGTCTCAACGAAGGCCGTGGAACTCGGGACTCTCGTTCGAGAGCGTCCGACGATCGCGCGCCGCGTTCGTCGTGCACGATGGCGAGAGCTGGCACGAAGCGTCCACGCTTGGCTGCTCCCGTTCGCGGATGATCTGCACGGCTACCGTTCCCTGCGCCTTTCCCCTGGAGCGTCGATGTCTTTAGTGCCATTTGCCGCTCTGGTCGACGCCGGAGGCACCGTCCTAGGGGAGCGGCACGCGGTGTCATACCTGCTCTCCGCGGCGCAGGTCGCGACCCAGACACGCGAGGCAGAACGCGTCGAGCGGGCGGTTCTCCTTCGTGGTGATGACGCGGTCGGTAGCGCTGCGCCGCTCTCCTTCGCGGATGTGGAGCTTGATCGAGCCGCCGAGTCTCTCAGCGCGGGGCGGGTGGCGGTCGCCGATCTGCGCCACGCTTCCTGGGGCTCGACGCAGGAGGCGCTTGCTGGAGCGCACGTCGTTCACTACGCCGGGCACGCGGCGTTTGAGGAGGGACACGCGATGGCGGGTGGCCTCTTCCTCGATGGTCGGGTGGTCAACGCATTGGACCTCGCCGCCGTCGATCTGCATGATGCCGCTCTGGTCATCTTGTCGGGCTGCGAGACGGCGCGCGTGGCGGGCGACGTCGGCGACGAGTACGTCGGCCTGCTACGCGGCGTCTTCGCGGCGGGTGCCCGAGCTGTGCTTGCCACCGGATGGCTCGCCGATGACCACGTTGCCGCGGAGCTCGTGCGCCGAGTGTACGAACAGTGGCTCGCAGGCGCGCCTCTTGACGAGGCGCTCGCCCGTAGCGCGGCGGCCATCCGTGCGGCGCACGACGACCCGTACTACTGGGCCAATTTCGCCGCCTACGGCGAGCGCATCCGACGCGGGGAGGTCCCGACGGCACCCGCCACGAACGCGTAGCGAGGCGGGACGTCGGCCGAGGGGGCTACCACTCGAGGAGTGCGTCGACGCCCTCGAAGGACAGCCGCAGCGAAGCGCGTGCCTTCTCGGTCGTCGGGATGTTGAACGGACCGAAGCTGCCCTCCGGCTCCTCCGTCGCCTGGGAGTACTCGACCAACTCGCCCCCCGTCCGTTCGACGCGCAGCGAGACGATCACGCCGGCGACAGCTTGCTCATCTTCTCCACGGACGGCCGCGCCGCGGACGACAAAGCCATCCGTAACGGCGTCGAATTGAAGCTCGACTCGAACAGGGCCGAGTGCCACCAGCGCCGAGAACGGCACCGGGATGGCCGCTGGAACTGAAAGGACGGGGCCTGTGCTCCGCCCATGATCACCCTCGACCAACGGGAGAGCGGATCCGACTGAGGGCGCGACGCCAGGATCGTCGCCTCCGCGGCTCACCGGCACCGCGCCCGCGAAGGCGACCGCATCCTCAATCTCGGCACCGAGGTTCACAAGCGCTTCACGAAGGCGTCGGATCGCGGAGGCCAAGACCCCCTCGACAGGCTCGGGCGAGGTCCTTGCCGCCTTTTCTGCAGCGGCCTCGAGCTGTCGCAGGCCCCGGTCTTCCACGTGCTTCGTCGCCAAGTAGAAGGCCTCTCGCGCCTCCGCGCGAGGGTCGTCATCCGAGAGCAAGCGGGGCCCGGTGAGATACGCTCGTACCGCTCCCGCTCGGGAACGGATCCGCCACCGGAGAAGACGGGGTGCGGCCTCATCGGCCCCAGCGACGTCCTCCCGCCGAACGCGCCCGATCGGCTCACGGGACAGCTCTTTCGACCGACGGTGCTCGAGAAGCATCGTGATCCCATCGAAGAGCTGGCTATCGACGGCGCCGACGTAGTCTGCGAGTGCGGTCAAGTCGACCGGACCTTCGCGCCACAAGCACGCCACCAGAGCGCTCCCCGCGGATGAAGCGTCCGCCGGGATGACAACGTCGTCGGTCGTGGCGATCCACACGCGGTCGCAGACGATCACACCCCGGGAGCCGCCGGGGCCGATGTCCGTCAAGAGGACGAGGCTCGTGACTCCACCCGCTCGAGGAGCACGCGTCGTCCAGATCTGACCGGCGCGTGCGTCCGGCGCTTGTTCCCTCGGACGCGTCGCGACCGCTTCCTCCAAACGGCGGGCGAGGGCATCTACTTGGGGAGTCACGTCGACTACGTGCGGCGCCTCCTGCACGTCCCTCAACGACGCCTGGAGCTCGTCGACCCAAGCCTGAGCATCTTCCGGCAGCATGAAGACGGTCACGGGGCGGCTCCTTCCAGCGGCTGAACGTCGCCTGCGGCAAGCGTCTCCTCAACGACGCTCAGGAGCAGCTTGGCCTCCAAGGCATCGAGAGCGTTCGTCTTCACGCACTTCTCGAAGGCGTGGTCGAAGTCCTTGAAATCGCGTCCGACCGTTGCGCGCGCGATGGACAGCAGTTGTGACACGTCGTCGACCGAACGTGCCCCATTCTCCTCTGCGGTCGTCCATCGGCACGAGGCAACCTGACGGCATCGAGGCGTCAGCCCGCGAAGGAACGCGAACGCCAGCTCGTCGACTCGTTCCTCGAAGAACTCCTTCGCTGCGGCGAAGTCCTCGGGAGTTTGACTGCCGGGAAGCGCCTCGTTCGGGATGTCGGCGCTGGGCTGGCCGTCTAGAATGTCCGCTTCCGTTTCGTCGTGGTTCGGCGGCGTATGGCGTCTTGCGTCTTCTGGCTGCGGGCTCAGCGTCGGCCAGACAAAGGAGTGAAGTGCCTGCGGGGTACGAGGCTGATTGCTCGTGCAGGTGAAGACGCGCTCGAGCTGATCGGCGAGCTGAGCGCGATCGACGACCTCCGGCGATTGCTTTCCGACAGGGTCGAGGCGCGAAGGAAGGGTTGGCAGGTGCTCAGAAAGGACGTCTTCTGGCACGACCTTGGCCTGCGCGGGCGGCGGCGTGAGGTGGAAGCGAGCGGGGCGCGGCGGTGGCACTTGCTCGAAACGGCTCTTGTCCCCAAGAACCTTCCTGATCTTGTCGAAGAGCAACTCCTTGTAGAGCCCTAGCTGCCGCTCGATCGACTTGTCGCGGCGTCGGCTTCGCTTGAGGAAGCGCGTGAAGGAGACCCTCAACCCGAGCCACGTGTCGAGTGAGGGCCGCTCGGCCGCGCCCTTGGTCGAGTACAGGAACGCGACGTACTCTTGAACGAGCTCATCGAGGGCGTCACCGCTGCGGTCCTCGTTGGCTGTGTAGACGTCCGCGTGTCGCGCGGCCTTACACGCGCCGCGTAGATGGGCGGTCCCCTCCTGCACGCGCGCGTAGTCCCGTCGCTCCAAGGCAGCGAAGTACTCGCGCGGTGAAGTCACGACTGCTCCCGGTGGGCGTGAAGCACGTGGAGTGCGCCGACCGTCCACGCCTCAGTGTGTCCACGCCGGGCGCCCCCCGCCACCAGTTGCGGGCCTCTGCGTACGGGTTGGTTGGTCTGGCACGGTGCGTCTCGCCACGGGCGCGCCGGCGATGACGCACGTGAAGGCGGCGACCGGCGCCGCGGCGACGTAGCGCAGGAGAGCGCGGCGCTGGTCCACCCGCGCCGGCGGCGCGAGGCAAGAACCGACGCCTGGCCGGCGTCGCGGTGCGTGGTCGCGGGGCCGACGGACCCGGTCCACGCCAGCGCTTGCACCGAACCGGCCGCCCCTTGCCCCATGAGTGCGCTCGCGCTGGACGCCACCATCCGCGCGATGGTCGCGCACGCGTCGTGACCCCGTCCAGAATCTTCGGTCGGCGTCGAAATCGTGAGACGAAACTCGCGGCGGCGTCTTCTACCTGTACAGACGGGCCGACTCCGCCGAGCAGCTTCGGCGGTGGCGTTGCACGTGAGGGAAGACGGGGACGCAAGTGCCTGAAAGCACGAACGGATCCCGCCTGCGGTCCTGACCGGCCGCCGTTCGGCGGCCGGCAGACGGCGTACTCGCTGGTCAGCGGCGAACGCCGGGACATCGTCGGTCGCTGCGTCTTCATCGAGATCGCGGCGATGAGGGACGGCGGCGGCTAGCTGACCACGACCTTCGGGGGAACCCGGGGGGCTTGCTGCATGCGGAAGGCGACGACGCGCCCACCAGCGTGGTGGCCGACGTGTCGGCACAAGAACACGAAGGAAATCAGCCATGAACATCAACAACAAGAATCGAGACCAGATGTCCGCGAACCTCAGCGAGCAGATCGAGAAGATCCGCGCGCTCATGAAGGAGCAGACGACGACGGGCGCGACGAAGATGTACGCGATCGCCGTCGAGGTGAACGCCGTGATGGGCGACAAGAAGAAGTACGGCAAGGGCGCGGTGAAGCAGATCGCGAAGGCGGTGGGCCAGAAGGTGGCCACCTTGTACTCGTACGGGGCGGTCGCGAAGACGTGGAACGCGACGGCGTTCGAGGCCCTGCTCAAGTCCGTCAGCAGCATGGGGCAGCCGCTCACGTTCTCGCACTTCGTCGAGCTCGCGAAGGTCAAGGACATGGACGAGGACGGCCGGCGGGCGCTGATCAAGGAGGCGCTCGACAAGTCGCTCTCGGTGCGCGACTTCGCGCGGCTCCTCCGCCAGCAGCAGAAGAAGGGCAACCGCGCCGCCCCGACCTCGGGCAGGATCGCGGCGGCCACCGCGGCCGCGGCGAAGGACGCGGAGAAGAAGCTCGAGAAGCTGGTGCACGCCGTGGAGGCCGCGCCGCCGACCCCGGAGGACGCGCAGGCGTCGGTAGCGAACATCGAGAAGACCCTCGAGATCTACAAGCGCGCGCTCGCGTTGTTCCAGGGTCGTGACGAGGCGCACGACACCACCGAGATGGCCGCGGAGTAGGTCCATGAAGACCCGAAGCTGTTCAGCGAGTCGAAGCTCGCAGAGCCCGAGGCGCCGGGGGCGTCGCCCCCGCGCAGGCATAACGGCCCGTGTCGTCCTCGGGGTGCGCCTGACGCCGGCGGAGCGTGCTCGACTGTCCGAGATCGCCGTGAAGGCGGGCCAGTCAGCTGCCGACGTGGTTCGAGGCTGGATCCGGCAGGGGGCCACGCCCGATCCTTCTGCTTAGGAGAAGCTGCCAGGGCGGCGCGGACGAAAGGAGCAACCCTCCAAACGACCTCGCCCTGCGCAGCCGGGGGCGACGATCCGCAGCTCCGGTGGGTCGCAGCGCGGTGGAGGAGCTCCCCGAGGCAGCTGGTGCCAAACGCCTGCTCCCCGGAAGCTCCTCCACCGCGGGCTGCCGTCGACCTTCCCGCACGTGGCACGATCGTCCTCGTCGCGGCCGGCTTGAGCGCGGGGGCCGTCTCCTCGGCGCCATCGCCGGCACAACCATCAACCCCAACGCCTCACGCTGCCAGTACGAGCTGGTGATCGACCATCATGACGATGGTTGGCATTCCGTGGCACGAATGCTAACGACCAGGCAGCGTGAGTAACGATGATTACGTGGCACGGAACTCCATGAACGCGACGAAGAAGGGGCGACGCCCCCGTGCAGGTGAGGCAGCGAACGAGGTCCTTCGCGTTCGGCTGACGAAGGCGGAGCGGGCCCGGCTCGCAGAGATCGAGGTCAAGGCGGGCAGGCCGATCGCAGACGTGGTGCGAGGCTGGATCGAGCAGGGCACCGTCCCCGATTCGCGGGACTACGTGATCGCTCGCGCCCGCCAACCGGCGATCAAAGAGCACGTTTCGAGGTGGATCCCCCGCTACGTCTGGACTCTCCACCGAGTGCCTGGCCGTCTGGACGGCATCCCCCTGGCGGTACGTCGCCGAGTCCTCGGCGCCGATTCATGGATTTGGTTTGAGACGCCAAACGGCATGGGCCGAGCGGGCGAGAGGAACGGCGACATTGAGCTGACGGGCCATGTACGCACCGTTGGGTACTGGCGCGATGATGATCACCATCTCAAAGCGTGCGGCCAGGAACTCGCGGTCGAGGTGTGGGATCACTGCCCGACGGTGGACGAGAGAGCGGAGTGGCTTGCGCGGCGCAGGCTCGAGCAGGCGGCACTCTACCCGCGGCCGACGCACCTCTGGGTGTCACTACCTGGCACGCGAGCTCGGGACCGTGCCGAACGTCGCCCTGTCCGGGGCGTGGAGTCGTACTTGTCGGCTCGCTTCGTTGTGGCTGTGGATGGATTCCGCCCCACGATGGACCTGCGTGACCTCGCGATCGGCAAGGTGCCGACGGCCGAGAAGCCGAGGTACGGTGAAACGACCGGGGGCGTCACCGAATTCTGGGCCCACCCGGTGTCAGAGGTGCTGCGGGTCTGGCTGACAGAGCCGACGGCCGCGCAGCTTGCTGAGACCGCAGCGATGCGCTGGGCTTGGTTCGACGAGATCGAAGGGGCCAGGCGGGCGTTCAACCGCGCGCAGTTTGGCTGGGACTTTCGTGGCACGAATCATTCTGCTGGCCTTGGCGCCTGCTTCGAGCTTGGCCTCGACCCTTCGACGGCGACCGTCGAGGACGTGCAGAGCGCGTTCAGGCGCCTGGCGAAGGCCGAACATCCAGACCTTGGCGGTTCCGGCGATATGGGGCGCCTCGTCGCGGTGCGCGATGCGGCGCGGAAGTACGTGCAGTCGCGAGCGGCGTGAGGTGGTCTGCGGCGAGGCGCGCACCGTTCCTCATCCAGCTCCTGCGCACGGGGGCCGATGCCATCGAGCGCTGGAACGAGAAGGAGATGTGCCTGACCGACATGTGGCGGGCAGCGGGGTCGCCCCCCAACCAGCGTCCCGTCGACTGGCGCGGCTTGCCCGGGACGAAGGAATTGCTGAGTGTTTTCGAGGAGGAACGAATGGTGGAAAAATCCCACCATTCGATCCGGACCACTCCCGGGCGTGACGGCACCACCTGGGCCCGCGTCGAGCTGGCCATCGACTACCTCCAGTACCTCAACACGCACTTCCGCCGCTGGTGCCTCGGCATCGTCCGCAAGTACTTCCAGGGCGGGCTGCAGCCGAAGGAGGACCGCGGGTAGATCTCCGAGGACAGCCCGCGATGCGCTGCCACCTCGAGCGAAGCGTCTCCACCGGCCGAAAGCGATCGGGGGGGGCGCACGCGGTGCTCGACGCGCCGATGCTGGCGGCCCGTGCAGCCGGCGCCAACCACGGGGCGGCCGGATCCGAAGCAGCGCCACGGATCGGCGCAGGTCCGTGCCCCGGCGAGCGCGTTCTGCCGGGCGGTGAGGCAGACGAGTCCGAGAAGAAGACCGAATGGTGGACGCCGTCCACCTTTGGCCCGCGCCACACCCGGAACGGGACGGGAGCACCTGGTGCGGCATCGAGCTGGCTGCCGGCGCGGTAGGATCGGCTCGTGGCGTGGTCCGCGGCGAGATGGAAGACCTTCTACTCCAACGAGCGCGCTCATCTCGGTGATGCCGGCCTCGAGGAGGTCGTCCGCCGCGCGCCGCACGTCGACCTCCCCCCTGACGGCGCCCTCCTCTTCCCGCACGCCCACCTCCGCGGCTGCGGGCATCTCGTCGCCGCCGTCGCCCGCGCCGTCATCCGCAGCGGTCACGACCGTGTTCTCGCCCTCGGTGTTCTGCACGGCGGGCGACAACAAGACCGTGAGGTCGTAGCCGCTGCCCGCGCTGGCGATGAACGAGTTCGTGCTGTCGTACGCGGGGTGCATGGCCCCGGTGCTCTTCAAGACCGCGGCCTCGCCGACGAGGAGTTCTCGCTCGACAACTTCGACGTGCTGCTCGACATCGCCGCGAAGGTCGAGGGACGGCCACCGCCCGTGCTCGTGAAGAGGCTTCAGCGCTCGCGAGAGTTGACCCGCCCCTGCTCGCCAGAAGTGACCCACCCCCGGCGGGCCGGGGCGTTGGGCGTCGTCTGCGGGCGGCGTGCGGCGGGGCGTGCCGTTGGGACGATGGGGGGTGCATCGCAAGCGCCCGTGCTCGGTCTGCCGCAAGTGGTTCGCGCCTGACCCTCGCGTAGGGGATCGGCAGCGGACGTGCGGCCCGGGGTGCAGCGCGAAGCGTGAGGCGCGGCGGCAGGCGGCGTGGCGCGCGGCGCACCCGGACTACTTCGTCGCGCGGCGGATGAGCGAGCGGGCCGCGAAGGCCGAGGAGGAGAAGCGGGCCCCGGCGCCGCTGAGGCTGCCGGCGCCGCTGGGCCGACTACCGTGGGACATCGCGCAAACGGAGTTCGGGGTCCAAGGCACTGATTTTCTTGGTGTTCTCGGCCGAGTACTCCTTGTCGCCACGCAAACGGAGAGGCGGGCTCAACCCCACGATACCTCGTGAGAATTCGGCGGAGTTCGCCGGGGCGTCGCGCAAACGGAGATCCGGCCTGTGCTCGAGTGGCCCCGTCGGGACCATGGAGCTCGAGAGCCGCCAGCTGGATCGTCGGTACGAGGCGCTACGGTCGCGGAGCGCGACGCGCGAGCGGCGGCTTCTGGCGTCGCTGGCGGAGGTCGGCCAGCAGACGCCGATCGTCGTGGTGCGCGACGACGCGAGCTGGGTCGTCGTCGACGGCTACAAGCGCGTGCGCGCGCTCGCCCGTCTCGGCCACGACACGGTGCGCGCGACCGTGTGGGAGCTCGGCGAGGCCGACGCGCTGCTGCTCGAGCGGGTGCTGCGGGCGGGCGACGCGGACAGCGCCCTCGAGCAGGGGTGGCTTCTGCGGGAGCTCTGCGACCGCTTCGGCCTGGCTCGCGAGGAGCTCGCGCGGCGCTTCGACCGCACGCCGAGCTGGGTGAGCCGGCGGCTCGCGCTGATCACCGACTTGCCGAAGTCGGTGCAGGAGCACGTGCGGTCGGGCGCGATCGGCGGCCACGCGGCGATGAAGCATCTGGTGCCGTTGGCGCGCGCCAACGCGGGCGACTGCGCGCGGCTCGCGGACGCGATCGCGCCGGCGCGGCCGACGAGCCGGCAGATGGCCGAGCTCTACGCGGCGTACGTCGCCGCGGGCGTCGGCGGTCGCGAGCTCGTCGTCACGCAGCCGCTGATGGTGCTGCGGGCGCGGGCCGAGGCGAAGCGCGAGCGGGCGGAGGACAAGCGGCCCGTCGAGCTCTTGCTCGAGGACCTGCGCATCGTGAGCGCGGTGGCCCGTCGGGCTCGGCAACGGACCCAACGAGGCGTCCTCGATGACGCGGAGGTCGGGGAGCGCGACGAGGCGGCCCGCGCCTGCCGCGACGCGCACGCGGAGGTCGAGAGCCTGAAGCGCACCTGTGACAAGGAGTTGTCTCATGCTGGATGAGAGTACGCGAGTGGCGATCTTGCGACTCCGGAGCGCCGGGCACGGCTCGCGCGAGATCGCGCGCATGGTCGGCGTGTCTCGCGGCGGGGTGAAGAAGGTGCTGAAGCAGGGGCGGGCCGAAGTGCCGCCCGTCGAGCGTGCCGAGAAGGCGGAGCCGCACCGCGAGCAGATCGTGGAGCTCCACGGATCGTGCAAGGGCAACCTCGTGCGCGTGCACGAGGAGCTGGCGGGGCTCGGCGTGCACCTGTCGTACCCGGCGCTGACGGCCTTCTGCCGAAGGCATCGAATCGGCTACACGCCGGAGGCGCCTGCCGGGCAGTACGTCTTCACGCCGGGCGAGGAGATGCAGCACGACACCTCGCCGCACAAGGCGAGGATCGGTGGGGTGCTGCGCCCGGTCGTGACCGCGTCGCTGGTGCTCTGCTTCTCGCGGATGCTCTTCGCGCAGATGCTCGCGCGCTTCACGCGATTCGAGTGCAAGGTCTTCCTGACCGACGCGCTCGTCTACTTCGGTGGGGCGTGCGGGCGGGGCATGATCGACAACACGCACGTGCTGGTGCTCTCGGGATCGGGGCGCGACATGGTGCCCGTGCCCGAGATGGCGGTCTTCGGCGAGCGCTACGGCTTCGAGTGGCGGGCCCATGCGATCGGCGACGCGAACCGGTCGGCGCGGGTCGAGCGGCCCTTCGACTACATCGACAAGAACTTCCTCGCCGGCCGCTCCTTCACCGACTGGGACGACCTCAATCAGCAACTCCGTGCCTGGTGCGACAAGGTCAATGCGAGGCGCCGCAGGCACCTGCACGCCTCGCCGCGCGAGCTCTTCCTGACGGAGCGGGCGCACATGAAGCCTCTGCCCGCGTGGGTGCCGGAGGTCTACGCGCTCCACCACCGCATCGTCGACAGCGAGGGCTTCGTCAACGTGCACCGCAATCGGTACTCCGCCCCGTGGGCGCTCATGGGGCGGCAGGTCGAGGTGCGCGAGACGAAGGACCGGATCGAGGTCTTCGACGGCCCGCGTCGCGTCGCGTCCCACCGCAGGATCCCGGAGCCGCGCGACGAGCGAGTGACCGAAGCCTCGCACCGCCCACCCCGCGGCGAGGGCGTCTTCGCGCGTCGGGCCGTCTCGCCCGAGGAGACGCGCCTGGTCGAGAGGATGCCCGAGGTGGCGCCGTACGTCGCCCTGCTGAAGAAGCGCGGGCGCGGCACGGCCCGAGAGATCCGGTGGCTCCTTCGCTTCGTCGACGACTACCCCATCGACGCGCTGCGCGCCGCGATCGCGGTCGCCACGCAGTACGGCATGACGGATCTCGAGCGGCTCGAGCGCATGGTGCTTCGGGGCGTCGTGCGCGACTTCTTCCTGCCTCCGCGCCAGGACGACCCTGACACGAACGAGACAGAGGACGACGACGATGACGGATGAGATCGCGCAGCTCCTGAAGACGCTTCGGCTCGTCCGCATCGCCGAGATCCTCGACGACGAGCTCACGACGGCCGAGAAGGAGGGACGCTCGTATCAAGACCTGATCGCCCGCCTGCTCCGCGCCCAGTGGCACCACCAGCAGGAGAGCGCGCTCGCCTGGCGCATCGAGCGGGCGAAGCTCCCGGAGAAGTGGACGCTCGAGTCGTTTCCCTTCAAGCGCCAGCCCGGCATCTCTGCGAAGCAGATCCGCGGCTTCGCCGAGCTCGACTTCGTGCCCAAGGCCGAGAACATCGTCTTCATCGGCCCGACGGGCGTCGGCAAGACAGGCCTCGCCTCGGGCCTCCTGCTCAAGGCGCTCCAGAACGGCTATCGCGGCCTCTTCGTCCGCGCCCAGGATCTCTTCGACGAGATGTACGCCTCCCTCGCCGACCGCTCCTCGCGCAAGCTCGTCGACCGCCTGGCGCGGGTCGACGTGCTCGTCATCGACGAGATGGGCTATCTGAACCTACGACCGGAGCAGACGAACATCTTCTTCAAGCTCATGGAGGAGCGCTACCGCCGTCATGCGACGATCGTCACCACGAACCTCCAGTACGACGAGTGGCACAACTTCCTCGGCAACAAGGCGCTCGTCGACGCGCTCCTGAGCCGACTACGCCACCAGTGCCACACCGTGAAGATCGACGGCCCCTCCCTGCGCGAGCCGCAGGCCTGACCCTTCCTCCTCGGGCGAGCGGCGTCCCCCGCCGCGCCGCACGAGCGGGACGCCGACCGGGCCCTCCTGCGCGGCGCGGTGCTCGTCGCGGGGTGGGCAGTGCCACGCCCGCTGCCGCCCCACGACGCGGCCCCCGCCGTCGTCGCCCCCGAACCGTCCCGCCCTCCCCACCCCGCGCCCGAGCCCATCGACCGGAGGTCGCGCCCGAGAGCGCGCCCGCCGCACGCGACCGCCTCGCCTGCGCCTGGCCGCCCCGCGCGACACCCCACGCGAATTGCGACGGCCGTGCGTGACCCGCGCCTGGGTCACTTCTGCCGAGCGCAGGTGGGTCATTCTTCGCGAGCGGCGAAGTGAAGAGGTTCCCCTTCCTCGTAGGCCATGACGTCGCGGGCCTGCCCGGGCTCGAGGAGCTCCGTGCCCTCGTCGCATCCGGCGTAGCGGTCGTCGCGACGGGCGACCTCGTTCATCACGGCGTCGGGTACGACACGCCGATCGACCTACAGCTCGACCAGAAGAAGGAGACGACGATGGCGACCGCGCGGACGTGGATCAAGGAAGGCCTCGACGCCCTCTGCCGACACGGCCTCGACGCCTTCTTCCAGAACGCCGCCGCCGTGCGATCCGACTTGGGTGCAGCTCCTTTATGACGGTCGATGATTCCGCCGCAGATCACGACTTCACGAGGCGAAGGCGCGGCCTCGGGATCGGGTCCGGTGGCGCAGCTCCGGCATAG
>CAIVJW010000126.1 GCA_903906315.1 uncultured delta proteobacterium
CGCCGCGCGTAGAACGCGAGCAGGGTGTCGACGAAGAGGCGCGTGAGGTCGGACAGGAGCGCGCCGTCCCTGGCGAGGCGGTGGCGCCACGCGAACGGGAACGTGAGCACCCACTGGCGCAGGGCGACCTCGGGCAGGACGGGGTCGATGAGATTCGCAGAGGTGGCGCACATGCGCCGTCCCATGCACGAGGGGCAGAAGCCGCGGCCCTTGCAGCTGAACGCGACGAGGCGGCTCTCGTTGCAGCGAGCGCACCAGAGGCGCGCGAAGCCCCGGCAGAGAAGGCCGCAGTCGAGGGCTCGGGCGCTCTACCAAGCGCGGGTCGTACGAGCCCCGGCTCTTCGTGCGGTCGGCAAGCCGCCGATGGAGCGATGCTCGGCGCCCATGACGCAGAAGCAGGCGATGGTCGAGCCGCCGCCCCTTGCTGTCGAGGAGGGCGTCTTCGAACTCGGTGGGCCGGAGCCGATCTGGATCTGGGTCGACACCTGCCCGACCCCGGGCTGCTCGTGCCGCGACGCGTTCGTCCTCGCCACGTCGGCGGGGCGCGACGCGCTTCTCGAGCGCGCCGCCGCAGCCCACGAGAAGCTCAGGCTCGGGGCCAACCGTGTCGATGTCGCGTCGGGGCTACACGGCGTTGACACGTTCCTCCTCGACATCGACCTCGTGGTTGCGCTCTCTCCCGAAGGCGAGTTCCTCGAGCTCGAGGATCACCCCCGCGTACGCGCCGTCGTCGAGCGGCTCGACAGTGATGTGCTCGACGCGATCGGGCGGCTCTGGTACCGCGGCAAGGGCTGGCCCGATCCAGAGCTCCGCGTCCGTGAAGCGAAGGAGATCGTGATCCCGGGGTGGCGCCTGGGCGACATGCTCGCCTACGACGACGTCCTCACCGGCCCTCGCGAGGACATGTACTCCTTCGACGACGGGCTCTTCGAGGCCGTCGACATGCACTGCATCAAGCCCGACTGCACCTGCGGGGAGGTCTTCGTCGGCGTCGAAGCGCACGAAGAGCACGCCAAGCACCGCATCGGACACGTCGTCGTAGAGCCGTCGGGCGCTCTGCGGATGGAGCCGAAGAAGGGCGCCGAGGATCGCCTCGAGCGGGTCTGGGCCGCCTTCGTGAAGCGCCACCCGCGCTACCGGGAGCGGTTCGTGCGGCGCGGGGCCGTCTTGAAAGAGCTCGGCACGCGCGTGCTGCCGGGGCAGGCAGCCGCCGCGAAGGCGCAGCCCAAGGTGGGCAGGAACGACCCGTGCCCGTGCGGCTCGGGCAAGAAGTACAAGAAGTGCTGCGGGGCGCGGTAGCAGCACCGGGTTCGAGGCAGAGTCGCGTCGCCTGAGCCCCTGGCGCCCGCCATGGCGGAGATCGCCTCCGCCACCCTCGACCCCGGCGAATCCCGCGGGAATCGTCGCATCATGGGCGGGCACGCGGCGCGCTGGTGCCGCGGCCCGTGGCGACCCTCGCGTCCCCAGCGCGCGGCTCACGAGGCCGGCCAGCAAGACCCGCCCCCGGCCTGCGACCCAGGCGCCCGCTGCCCGAGGGCTACGAGCCTCGGCGCCCCGAAGGCACCGTGCTCTACGGCCTCGTCCGCGAGCACCTCTCCGAGTTCCTCGAGCACGCGAGCGACACCTACGAGCGCGGGCTGCCCCGCTACGTCGTCGGCGAGCTCGAGGAGTACCTGCGCTGCGGCGTCTTCGCGCATGGCTTCATCCGCTGCCACTGCGACAACTGCGGCCACGATCTGCTCGTGGCCTTCTCGTGCAAAGGCCGCGGCGCGTGTCCGAGCTGCGGGGCGAGGCGAATGTGCAACGAGGCCGCGCATCTCGTAGATCGCGTCCTCCCGAACGTCCCCGTGCGACAGTGGGTGTTGTCGTTGCCCTTCGAGCTCCGGCGGCTCGCCACCTTCCGCGCGGACGTCCTCTCCGCCCTGGGTCGCGCGTTCGTCGAGGCGATCGTCGCCGAGCAGCGCAAGGCCGTGGGGAAGGCGGGCGCCGAGGCCGGCGCGATCACGTTCGCGCAGCGCTTCGGCGGCAGCTTGAACCTCGACGTCCACTTCCACGTGGTCGTGATCGACGGCGTCTTCACCTTCGACGCCGATGGCCGCGCGCGCTTCCACGAGGCACGTCCGCCGACGCCGGAGCCGCTCGATCGCGTCGCGCGCCGCACGTATGATCGAGCCCTCCGCTGGCTCCGCAAACACGGCCACCTCGACGACCGCGACGTCGCAGAACGCAGCACCGAGCCCGCGGCGCAGACGGCCATCGACGCATGCGCGGCCGTCGCACTTCGAGGCGGCACCTTCGAGCACCGGGGCGCGGGTCGAACGGACGCCGGCACCGAGCGCGCACCGGACGAGGCACGCTTCGAGCGCCGCCCGGGCCCATTCACCGCCGAGCACGACGGGTTCAACGTGCAGGCCGCCGTCCGCATCGCCGCCGAAGAGGACGAGGCACGCGAACGACTGCTGCGGTACTGCGCCCGACCGGCCTTCGCGCACGAGCGCCTGGAGCTCACCGCCGACGGCCGCGTCGCGTTCCGCCTGAAGGTCCCGACCCGCCGCGCCACCCACCGGCTCATGACCCCCGTGGAGTTCCTGGCCCGGCTCGCCGCCCTCGTACCGCCCCCTCGGTACCCGCTCGTTCGTTACCACGGCGTCCTCGCGCCCCACTCGAAGCGCCGCTCCGCCGTGGTGCCGCGCAGGCCGTCGACCGCGGTCACCACGACGTGCACTTCCACCGCGTCGGCGCCGGCTCCGCCCGCATCAAGCGCACCGGCGACGGCGAGGCCGGTCGAGCCGCGCAAGACCGCGAGTCCCCCGAGGCCGCAGCAGCAAGCGCTCACGTTCGTGGCAGCTTCGTCCGCGTTGGCGCTATCGCCTGCGCCGCGCCTGAGCCCACCATCAGCGCCTGCGCGCGTGACCAAGGTCGTGGGCATCGACGTCGAGGTCGGCATGCTCGGCGTCAACGTGATCACCGTCCGCCACGCGGCGCGCCTCCTCGACGGCCTGCTGCTCGCGACCTCACCGAGGCTCGACTGGGCGCGCCTTCTCCGACGCACCTACGAGGTCGACGTCCTCGCCTGCCCGGCCTGCCAC
>CAIVJW010000127.1 GCA_903906315.1 uncultured delta proteobacterium
GGCCGTGCTCGCCGACGCGCGCGCGACCATCGCGCCGCGCGTCGTCCGCCTCGGCGCGGCCGAGCGTCGCCGCGTCGACGCCGCGCGCCGCGCGATCGCGCCCGTCGAGGCTCGCCTCGTCACCGTGACCCGGGATCGCCTCGCGGCGCATCGCCGCGATCTCGGCGTGCTGGCCGGCCGGCTGAACGCGCTCTCCCCGCTCTCGGTGCTCGCGCGCGGCTACGCGATCGCGACCGACGCCTCCGGCCGCGCCGTGCGCGCGTCGACCGAGGTCGCGGTCGGCGACGCGCTCCGGATCCGTCTCCACAGCGGCACGCTCGACGCGCGCGTGACGGGCCGGCACGTCTCCGAGGTCGCGTCGGGGCGAGCGGTGGGTGATCCCGACGTCGATGACGGTTGATCGTCTCCGCTTCGCGCTCCTCGGCCACCCCGTCGGCCACGCGCTCTCCCCCGTGATGCACGGCGCCGCATTTCGGGCGCTCGGCCTGCCCCACACGTACGAGGCGCGCGACGTCCCGGACGGCGCGGCGCTCGCGGCAGCGTTCGCGGACCTCGCGTCCGGTCGCCTCGAGGGGGCGAACGTCACGCTGCCCCACAAGCGTGCCGCCCTCGATTGCGCCGATCGCGTCGCGCCGAGCGCCGAGGCGGTGGGCGCCGCGAACGTGATCGTCCGCGCGGTCGACGGGGGCCTCGTCGCGCACAACACGGACGTCGAGGCGCTCCTCGTCGAGCTCACCGATCTCGGCGACGGCGAGCCCGCCGGGCGCGCGCTCGTGCTCGGCGGCGGAGGCGCGGCGCTCGCAGCGGTCGTCGCGTGTCGCCGCGCCGGCGCGCGGGAGGTCGTCGCGACGTCGAGGTCGTGGAGCTCCGCCGGGGTCGTCGCTGCCTCGCCCTCGGCCGCGCGCGTCCGCGCGCTCGGCGCCACGATCGCCCCCTGGCAGGCCGCGTCCGCGCGGCAACGTGGAGCCGCGCTCGCCGCGCCCTTCGACCTGGTCGTTCAGGCCACGAGCGCGGGGATGAGCGGCGCCGACCCCGGCGAGGACGTCGTCGAGGTCGTTCCGTGGGACCGGCTCGCGCCGCATGCGCGCGCCTACGACGTGGTGTATAGGCCTGCGGTCACGCCGTTCCTGGCGAGGGCCCGCGCGGTCGGCGTACGCGCGCGGGGGGGACTCGGGATGCTCGTCCACCAAGCCGCTCTGTCGTTCTCTCTCTGGTTCGGGCGAAACGCGCCGTTGGAAGTCATGCGCGACGCGGCCGAGCGCGCGTTGGCCGGGCGGGAGAGTCCACCATGAGCCGCACGACGAGCAACGACCCCTGGCCTCGCGTCGAGGTCCACTCCGAGCTCGCCCGCGCGCGCAAGGAGTGGCTCCACACCAACGGCGCCGGCGCGTATGCGGCGTCGACGGTCGCGGGCATGCACACGCGCCGTTACCACGGCCTGCTGGTGGCATCGCTCGACCCTCCTCGCGCGCGCCACGTCATCCTCTCGCACGTCGACGTGAAGGTCGCGCTCGACCCGCGGGTGCCACGCTCGAAGGACGCGCCGCCGGGCGGCCCGTGGGACCTCGCCAAGCACCAGTTTCCCGAGGTCGACCCGGAGAAGGAGCCTTTCTTCCTCCACCACTTCGACCAGGATCCGCTGCCCCGGTTCACCTACGCCGTCGCGGGCGGCAAGCTCGAGGTCAAGGTCGGCCTCGTGCGGGGCGCGAACGCGGTCGTGCTCCGCTACCTGTGGCGTGGGCCCCAGCCGGTGGTGCTCACGCTGCGGCCGCTCCTCGCGATGCGGCACTTCCACGGGCTCACGCAGGGCAATGGCGGCATGGACCAGCGCGCGGTGCTCCGCCCCGACGAGGTGCGCGTCCGCCCGAACAAGGTGATGCCCACCGTGGCCTTCCGCTACGAGGGCACCTTCGTCGGATCGCCCGACTGGTGGCGCCGCTTCGAGTACCTCGCGGAGCGGGATCGTGGCCTCGACTTCGTCGAGGACCTGTGGACGCCGGGCACTTTCGAGGTCCACGTCGACACCGCCCCGACCTACCTCGTCGCCGCGGTCGACCAGCTTCCGGAAGGCCGGGCCGACGATCTGCTCGCGGCGACCGAGCAGGCGCTTCTCGCCGAGGATCCGGGCCCGGACGTGGATCCGCTGCGGCGCTCCCTCATGATCGCGGCCGAGACGTTCCGTGGGGACCTGGCCCGACGGCCCGGCGTGATCGCGGGCTACCCGTGGTTCGAGGTGTGGGGGCGCGACACGCTCGTCTCGCTCCCAGGCCTCTACCTGGTGCCCGGCAAGATCGACGGCGCGCTCCGCGTCCTGCGCGAGACGATCGCCGCGATGGAGGACGGCCTCGTCCCGAACCGCATCCCCGACGTCGGCGAGGTCGCCGAGTTTCACTCGGCCGACGCGACCCTGTGGTTCTTCGAGGCCGCGCGCCTCGTCGCCGATCAGCTCGGCGAGTCGCACCCGTTCGTGACGGGCGAGCTCGTCCCGGCGCTCGGCGCCGCGTTCGAGGCCGCGTTGCGCGGCACGAGGAGCCACATCCACGTCACCGCCGACGGCCTCTTCGCGGCCGGTCGCGGCAACGACTCGCTCACGTGGATGGACGCGCGGGTGAACGGGCGCCCCGTCACGCCGCGCGTCGGCTGCCCGGTCGAGCTCACCGCGCTCTGGGCGCGCGGCAGCGAGACGCTCGGTCGGCTGGCGCGGGCCGCCGGCGACGCCGCGCTCGCGGACCGCGCGTTCGCCGCCTGCAAGGCTGCGCGCGAGGCCTTTCAGGCTCGATTCTGGTGCGAGGAGACGTCCTATCCCTTCGACGTCATCCAGGAGCCGAAGGCCGACGAGGCCATCGTCGGAGACCGCCGCGTGCGGCCGAACGCCGTCCTCGCGCTCGCGGCCGACCCCGCCTGCTTCACCGCGGAGCGCGCGGCGGCGGTCCTCGCGCGAGCGCGCGCCGAGCTCGTCACCCCGGCCGGTCTCCGCACGCTCGCCCCGGGCGAGCCCGGCTACGTCGGTCGCTATGCAGGCGGCGTGGACAAGCGTGACGCCGCGTACCACCAGGGCACGGCCTGGCCCTGGCTGGTCGGGGCCTACGTGCGCGCCGCGCGGCACGCGGCGCCCGACGACCTGGCCCTCCGCGACGAGCTCCGCGACCTCTGCGCGCGCGTCGCGGAGAACACGCTCGCGCTCGGCCAGGTTCCGGAGATCGCCGACGGCGACGCCCCGCACAAGCCCGCCGGCTGCATCGCGCAGGCGTGGAGCGTCGCCGAGCTCCTGCGCGCGCTGGCCTGGGATCTCGCGTAGGCCCGACCCGGCGTTACGGGGGCGTCGAGCGCTTCGCGGCCGCTGCGAGGCTGCTCCGCGTGGCGATTGCCGCCTCCGTGAAGCCTCGCCGCGCCCGTGCGACGGCGCGCCCGGGAGGCCCGTCCGCGGCCCCTGCGCGCCGTCGTCGGCGACCTGCCGCGCGCGGGGTACCGCCACCGCCGCAGCTTTGGTAGAAGCCCGCGCATGGCCACCGTCCCCGTCGATCTCTCCGTCGTCGACGAGTGCCGCGCCCTCGCCGGCCGCGTCGCGGACGACGTGCAGCGCTACATCGACCGCCACACCACCGTCGGCGTCGAGCGCACCGTCGCGCGCGCGTACGGCGTCATCGGCGCCGACCCGGAAGGCGCCCCGCTCCCCAACGCCCTCGTCGACCGCCTCCAAGCGGCCGGCGCGCTCTCGCGCGGCGTGTCCTGGCACCTCGGCCGCGCGCTCCTCGACGGCGCCTCGAGCGTGCAGGACGCGGCCGAGGCGATCGCGTACGGCGGCGGGTCGATCGACGTCGCGGGCGGCCCGTCCGCCGCGCAGGCGCGCGCCGCGCTCGAGGGCCACACCCGCGCGGCCATCGATCGCATCGACCGCGCACGCGCCGATCGCGAGGCCTTCAAGGCGCGCCACGAGGTCGGTGAGGCGCCGCTCAAGTACGTCATCGTCGCGACCGGCAACATCTACGACGACGCCGTCCAGGCCAAGGCCGCGCGCTTCACCGGCGCGGACATCGTCGCCGTCATCCGCGCGACCGCGCAGTCGCTCCTCGACTACGTCCCCGAGGGCGCCACGACCGAGGGCTACGGCGGCACCTACGCGACGCAGGAGAACTTCCGCATCATCCGCCGCGCGGCCGACGAGGTGAGCCAGGAGACGGGCAAGTACCTCGCGCAGACGAACTACTCGTCCGGCCTCTGCATGGCCGAGATCGCGTGGATGGCCGCCGTCGAGCGGCTCGACATGCTGCTCAACGACGCGATGTACGGGATCCTCTTCCGCGACATCAACATGTGTCGCACCTTCGTCGATCAGTACTTCTCGCGGCGGATCGTGGCCCGCGCCGGCATCGTCATCAACACCGGCGAGGACAACTACCTGACCACCTCCGACGCGGTCGAGAAGGCGCACACGGTGCTCGCCTCGCAGTTCATCAACGAGGCGTTCGCGAAGCGCGCGGGGCTGCGCGAGGAGCAGATGGGCCTCGGCCACGCCTTCGAGATCGACCCCTGGCTCGAGGACTCGTTCCTCCTCGAGCTCGCGCAGGCCCAGCTCGTCCGCCAGATCTTCGACCGCCACCCGATCAAGTGGATGCCGCCGACCAAGTTCAAGACCGGCGACATCCTGCACAGCCACGTGCACGACGCGATGTTCAACCTCGCGGGCATCACGACGCACCAGTCGATCGAGCTGCTCGGCATGTTCAGCGAGGCCATCCAGACGCCGCTCCTCATGGACCGGTACCTGTCGCTCAAGAGCGCGCGCTACGTCTTCGGCACCGCGCGCCACCTCGGCGACGAGATCCAGTGGAAGCCCGGTGGCATCGTCGAGCGCCGCGCGCGCGAGGTCCTCGCGAGCGCGCACGAGCAGCTCGCCGAGGTCGAGCGCGTCGGCATCTGGGACGCGATCGCGACGGGCGCGTTCGCCGACGTCAAGCGCGCTCGCACCGGAGGCAAGGGCTTCGCCGGTGTCGTCGAGCGCCACGCCGAGTACCTGAACCCGCTCCTCGAGATCCTCGAGGCGGGGCGCTAGGAGGTTTCATGGCCACGAAGAACGTGCTCCGCGCCTACGGCGATCGCGAAGGCGACGGCATGGTGCAGATGTCCTTCACCCTCGAGATCCTCCCCGGTGACCGCGCGCGCGAGGCCGCCAAGCGCTTCGCCGAGGCCCACGGCCTGCGCGAGCCGATCGTGTCCGCGATGGAGCAGTGCTCGGCGCAGCACTCCTACTTCGTCGTCTACGGCCACTCCGTGCACTCGGTCGACCTCGCCGAGATCCACGTCGAGGAGCTCGCCGCCAAGCCCCTCGATCGCGACGAGATCCTCGCGTTGGCCAAGCAGCTCGGCCGCAAGATCGTCGTCGTCGGCGCCTGCACCGGCAGCGACGCCCACACGGTCGGGATCGACGCGATCCTCAACTACAAGGGCTTCGCGGGCGAGAAGGGCCTCGAGAGCTACAAGTGCTTCGACGCCCACAACCTCGGCGCGCAGGTCGAGAACGTCGAGCTCGTCACGCGCGCTCGGGCGCTCGGCGCCGACGCGATCCTCGTCTCCCAGGTCATCACCCAGCGCAACTGCCACAAGGAGAACGCGGCGGCCCTCGTCGCGCTGCTGCGGCAGGAGGGACTTCGCGATCGCTTCCTGCTGCTCCTCGGTGGCCCGCGCATCGACCACCAGCTCGCCGTCGAGCTCGGCTTCGACGCTGGCTTCGGCACCGGCACCAAGCCGAGCGCGGTCGCCGGCTACGTCGTCGAGAGGGTGCTCGATCGCGCAGCTCGATCGGCCTGACGGTCAGCGCGTCAGGAGGTGGTACGCGGCCGAGGTCGCCGCGGAATGAGCCGCTGCTCGCGCGGTCCCGGCGCTCCCCGCCGGGATCCGATCCGGGTGGAGCGACGCGACGTGCACCCGGTGCGTCCGCGGCGACCAGCGCGAGGCCGGGCGACCCCGGCTCCTCCAGCACGAGGACGCCCGTCGCGCCCTGCCGGTGGGTCGCGCCGAGCTCATCGCCGATCGTGGTCGACGAGAGCCGCCCTGGCAGCAGCGTCACCGGGCACCGACCAAACGCCCGCCCACGGGGCCGAGCGCGCCCAGGAGCGAACAAGGGGTGGATCAAGGCGTGCCCTGGGCATCCATTGATCCATTGCTTCGGCTACGCGCCGTCTCGAATCCGGCCGCAGCGCACCCGATCGTCGCGCGTTCGAGGTGGCCCGGCCCGTGCTGCGGTGCGCATGGATGTCGCGGATTCTGATCGCCGATCCTGCGCCCCCCGCCGCGCGTCGCCGGCTGCGCGCGCTCCTCGGCGCGGCGCTCGTCGGCCTCGTGACCGCCCTCGGCTGCTCACCGAGCGCCCTCGTCTCGCCGAGCGGTGGTGCCGAGGGCCCGGGCGGCTGGGACTCGGCGCCGAACAATCCGGGTGACGACGGCAGCGACGGCCAGGGTGTCGACCCGAACGGTGCGGCCTGCCTGCTGCACGACTGCGACGACGACGCGCAGTGCGCGAGCTGCAGCGACGGCCGCAACCACTGCCTCGTGGCCGAGCACCGCTGCGTCGCCTGCGAGGAGGGCGGCTGCGCCCCAGGCGAGAGCTGCTCGCCGTACGGCAACTGCGTTCCCGACGGCGTCACGTGCCCGACGGACGCGCACGGCGACCCGACGATCCCGTGCACGACGAGCGCCGACTGCGTCGCGTGCGATCCGATGCACCAGGTCTGCGACGCCGCGGTCGGCAAGTGCGTCGCGTGCACCGCCACCGACGCCAGCGCGTGCCTCGCGAGCGACCTCTGCCTCGCCGACCAGTGCGCGGCGAAGTGTCCCGCGGCGTGCACGACCGACAACGATTGCGGGCAGTGCGGCTCGCCAGGCCACCTCGTGCACGCGTGCAACAGTCACCAATGCGCCGAGTGCTCCGCGACCTACGCGTGCGCGGCCGGCAAGTCGTGCTCTCCCCAGGGCGTTTGCGTCGAGCTATGCGGCGCCGACGGCAAGGGCAGCTGCGCGTCCGACTCCGACTGCGCGCACTGCGGCGGAAGCGCGTCCGTCTGTCACAAGCCGCTGAACGGATCCGGCTCGTGCGGCCCGGCGGCGTCGGGGTGCTCCGACCTGGGCCAGGGCGCGCTCGCGCTCGGCGACCCGTGGGACCAGTACACGAACACGTGCTCGAACGACGGCGACTGCGCGGGGGTCGGCGTGAAGTACGACGTCGGCAAGGCGCTGCGCGACCTCACCGGCTTCGACGCCATTCAAGATGCGACGGTCGACTACGGCATGAACGTCTGCGCCGCGATCACGATCGGCGCCGGCGACCAGCAGGTCAGCTGCGGCGTGTGCGTGCCGTGCCGTGTCGACTCGGACTGCAAGCCCATCGACGTCGACAAGGTCGCCTCCGACGCCTTCGGCCCGATCGGCAGCATCGCGGCCAAGCTCCTGCTGAGCCAGGTGTTCGGCGATGGCGCGCACGAGGTCCACTTCTACTGCCAGGCCGTCGCGGCCGACTACGGCGTTTGCACGCCTTGCCCGGGGGTATTCTACGCGTGCGGCGTGGGAGGGTCGGCCCCCGGCGGCGCGGGCGGCGGCAGCTGCGACCACGACGTCTGCGACATGGGCGCCGCGCTCGGCGCGAGCTGCGACGCGTGCACCGCCGCGGTGTGCGGCGCCGACTCGTATTGCTGCAGCGACCAGTGGGACGCGACGTGCGTGTCGGAGGTCGGCGCGTACTGCCCGCAGGCCTGCGGCGGCGCAGGCGGCCCGGATCCTTGCTCTCACGACGAGTGCTCCGCCGGCGACAAGCTCGCGCCGAGCTGCTCCGACTGCGCCAGCACCGTGTGCGGGCAGGACGCCTACTGCTGCGACACCGCGTGGGATGCGACCTGCGCGAGCGAGGCCGAGAGCAGCTGCGGCTGCGGCTAGGTCTGCCGCGCTCCGGATGCCTGCCGGCGGGCACAGCTACGTACCTGGTTACGTATCTGCCCGCCCGCTCTCGCGCCGGCAGCGCCGATCGCGCCGCCGACCGCCCCTCCGCTCAGCGCACCTTCGCGCCGGGGCCGCTCTCGCCGTCGATCGTGAGCAGGCGGATGCCGGCGTCGTCTTCGGCCGCGAGCAGCATGCCCTGCGAGACGAGCCCTTTGCCGAACTCGCGCGGGGGCAGGTTCGCCAGCACGACCACGCGCTTGCCGACCAGCGCCTCGGGCGCGTAGCTCGTCGCGATGCCGGCCACGATCCTGCGGGGCTCGGCCTCGCCGATCTCGACGCGCAGATCGAGGAGCTTGTCCTTCTTCTTCACGCGCTCGGCCGACAGCACCACGCCGACCTTGAGCTCGAGCTTCGCGAAGTCGTCGTAGGTGACCGCCGGCTTCGCATCCGCGGCGGGGGCCACCGCGGCCGGCGCGGCCACCGGCGGCGTTTTCGCCTTCTCGGGCGCAGCGGGCGCCGCTCCGGCCTCGGGGGGCGGCGCGAACCTCGCGCGGAGCTCCTGCTCCTTCTCCTTCTCGAAGCGCGGGAAGATCGGGGCGCCCCCGGGCAACGCCTCGCCGGTCGAGCGCGTCGGCGCCGCGAAGGGCCACTGATCGCGGCCGACGACGCCTGCCTGCGCCGGGAGCCCGAGCTGCGCCCGCATCGCCGCCGCGACCGATGGCATCACGGGCGCGACCATCACGCTCAGCGCCTCGAGCTCCTCGACGAGCGTCGCCACGATCGTCCCGAGCCGCGCGTCATCGCCCCGCTTCTTCGCGGCCCACGGCGCCGACTTGTCGACGTACACGTTCGCGGCCGCGCACACGGTCCAGATCGCGTCGAGCGCGCGCGTCGGGTTGTATGCGTCGAACGCCTCCGCCGCGGCCTTCGCGCCCTCGGCGTGCGCCGCCGCGAGGTCGGCCTCGAGCGGCCCGGTGACGCCCTTCGACGGCACGACCTTCGCGAATGGCTGCACCCGGTTGAGCAGGTTGCCGAGCGAGTTGCCGAGCTCGGAGGCGTAGCGCGCGAGCACGTCGTCGATGCTGAAATCGCCGTCCTGCCCGAACGAGATCGCGCGCATCAGGCAATAGCGGACCGCGTCGACGCCGACCGTCGGCGACAGCGACTCCGCGAGGTCGGCCGGGCTGATCGTGTTGCGCAGCGACTTGGACATCTTCTGCCCGCCGTAGGTCAGGAAGCCGTGCGCGAAGATCTGCTTCGGCAGCTCGTCGTCCGCGTAGCCCGCGGCCATCAGGAACGCCGGCCAGTAGATGGCGTGGAAGCGCAGGATGTCCTTGCCCACGAGGTGCACGGACGCGGGCCAGAAGCGCCGTCGTTCGGCTGGCTCCTGCACCGCCGTGAGGTAGTTCGACAGCGCGTCGAACCACACGTACATCACGTGCTTCGCGTCGTCGGGCACCGGGATGCCCCACTGGAACGTCGTGCGCGAGACGCTGAGATCCGAGAGCCCGGCCTGCACGAAGCTCTTCACCTCGTTCAGCCGGCTCGTGGGCTGCACGAACGTCGGGTTCTTCTCGTAGAGCGCGAGCAGCCGATCGGCGTACTTCGACAGCCGGAAGAAGTAGCTCTCCTCTTTCACGGTCTCGGCGGCGGTGCCGTGGATCGGGCACAGGTTGCCGGGCTGCTTGAGATCCTTCTCCGTGTAGTAGGCCTCGCAGCCGACGCAGTAGAGCCCCTCGTAGTGCCCGAGGAAGAGGTCGCCGCGGTCGCGGATCTTCCGCCAGAGGTCCTGCACGCCGGCCTTGTGCCGCGCCTCGCTGGTGCGGATGAAGTCGTCGGGAGCGCAGCCGAGCCGCGGCCAGGTGGCGCGGAACATCGCCGACACCTCGTCGGCGTACTCTTGCGGCGGCGTGCCCTTCTGCTCGGCGACGCGCTGCACCTTGATGCCGTGCTCGTCGGTGCCCGTCAGGAACCACGTGTCGGCCCCGCGCAGCCGCGCGTACCGCGCGAGGACGTCCGCGGCGATCGTCGTGTAGGCGGTGCCGAGGTGCGGGACGTCGTTGATGTAATAGATCGGCGTCGTGACGTAGAACGGGCTCTTCATGGCGCGCAGCCCTTCTACCACGGGGCCGCGTCGTGCGGGCCCGGCTAGGTCACCGCCTCCGCGTCAGAACGAAGCGCACGGCGAGGTCGGCGCCGCGTAGGCGGGCAGGGCGTCCACCGTCGCCTTCGCGAGCGTGCCCGTCGTCGCGAGCTCCTTCAGCACGGCGACCGTGGGGGTGGCGGTGCGGGTCTTCGCCGGCGACGCCATGTCCACGTGGTACAGCCCGAACCGCGGGCAGAAGCCGCTGGCCCACTCGAAGTTGTCGACGAGCGACCAGTGGAAGTACCCGATCACGTTCGCGCCGCGCCCGATGGCCTTTCCCAGCTCGAACGCGTGCTCGAGCAGGTAGCGGGACCGGTTCGCGCCGGTGCCGTCCGCGATGCCGTTCTCGGTGACGACGATCGGCAGCCCGTAGGGCGCGACCTCGTCGAGGACCGCGCCGAAGCCCTCGGGCGCGATGCTCCAGCCGAGGTCGTTGCGCGGCCGCCCGTCCTGCAGGTTGAACTGCGACGGCTGCACGCCCATGTGCGGGAACCTGAGCGCGTTCGCGGCGATGCGCGAGACCCCGTAGTAGTTGATGCCGAGGTAGTCGGCGCGGCCCTTGAGCGCGGCGTCGCCGACGCGATCGCCCGGGCCGATCGCGTCGTCGAAGTTGTCGTCGACGTCGCCCTTCACGATCGCGTCGAGGAACCACTGGTTCCAGAACCGGCGGCTGTGCTCGGTCGCGGCGAGGTCGTCCTCGCTCGTCGGGTCGGCGGGCTCGTACACGCGGTTGTGCTTTGCGATCGACACGAGCGCGGCCTTCCCGTCGCCGTCCGCGTCGACGGTGTCGGCCGCGTGGAGCGCGTCGTAGCAGCGGGCGTGGAGCTCCACCTGCTTCTTCATCACGGAGACGAGCCGCTCGACGTCCGAGACGCCGGGCGGCCACAGGCCGGCGAGGTAGCCGATGCTCGCCTCGACGGTCGGCTCGTTGAGGGTCACCCACCAGTCGACGTCCTTGCCGTAGCGCTTGCCCATGCGCGCGCACCACGCGGTCATGACGTCGGCGGCGTCCGCGCGCTCGTAGCCCTGCGGCTGCTTCGGGTCTGCGGGGTCGCTCATCCACGTCGGCCAGACGAAGTGGTGCAGCGTCACGAGCGGGACGATCGAGGCGGCGCGCAGCTTGGCCATCAGGTCGTCGTAGGCGGCGAGCCCGTCGGCCGAGGGATCATCGGCGTCGAACGCCGCGCGGGTCGGGTAGATGCGCGCGAGCTCGAGGGAGAAGCGGTACGCGCCCAGCCCCGCGTCCTTCATCAGCCCGAGGTCGCCGGCGACGTGCGCGAACGCGTCGGGGCCGTCGTCGGGCCGATCGCCACCCTTGATCTTGCCGTCGATCTTCGCCCATGCGCCCCAGTCGGTGTCCGCGAGGCCCTTTTCGACCTGGAAGCCCGCCGTCGCGCTGCCCCAGAGGAAGCCCTTCGGGAAGGTGACGCTGGTGATAGCGGCGGCGTTGCTGCCGCCCGCGCCGCCCGTCTCCGGCGTGGAGGTCGAGCTGCACCCGACGGCGGTGACCGCCGCCGACACGAGGAAGGCCGTGATGCGCATGCCGCGGAGCGTACACGGGGCGCGCGGACGTGAGGAAGCTGGCGCTCGCCGGGTGATTCCGTGACAAGCTCCCCCGCTCGCATGGCGCGAGCCGGCTCGGCTCGGCTCCGCCCCGCAGGAGGTTCCATGGGTCTGCTCGACGACAAGGTCGCCATCATCACCGGCTCCGGCGGCGGCATCGGCCGCGCCGAGGCGCTCCTCTTCGCCCGCGAGGGTGCGGCGGTCGTAGTCAACGACCTCGGGGGCGCGCGCGACGGCACCGGCTCGAGCGACGCGGCGGCCTCCCGCGTCGTCGACGAGATCCGAGCCGCCGGCGGCAAGGCCGTGGCGAGCTTCGACAGCGTAGCGACCGTCGAGGGCGCGGCGCGCATCGTGAAGACCGCGGTCGACGCCTTCGGGCGCCTCGACGTGCTCGTGAACAACGCCGGCATCCTGCGCGACAAGTCCCTTCTCAAGATGGACGAGGAGGCGTGGGACGCGGTGATCGCCGTCCACCTCAAGGGCACCTTCCTCTGCACGCAGGCCGCCGCGCGGCAGATGGTGTCCCAGGGCGGGGGAGGGCGCATCGTCAACACGACGAGCGTCTCCGGCATGATCGGCAACTTCGGCCAGGCGAACTACGCGGCGGCGAAGGCCGGCATCTACGGCCTCACGCGCACGTCCGCGATCGAGCTGCAGAAGCACCGCGTGACCGTCAACGCGGTCGCGCCGATCGCGAAGACGCGCCTCACCGACGACCTGCCGATGTTCCAGTCCGGAATGGACTCGCTCACTCCGGACCACGTGGCCCCCGCGGCGCTCTTCCTCGCCTCGGACCTCTGCGGCGATCGGACCGGACACGTGCTCGCGGTCGCCGGCGCCCAGATGTACGTCTACAAGGTCATCCAGAGCGCCGGGAAGTTCAAAGACGACGGCGTCGCGTGGACGGCGCACGAGATCGCCGACCACTGGGAGTCGATCGCGAAGGCGTGATTCGAGGCCCGCGGAGCCGCCGAGGCGTCCTGCCCCGTGGGGCGTCGGGGGGCGCGCGGCGCGTGGAGGAGGACCGTCGTTGCTGGCCCGGGGGGTGGATGCTAGCTTGTTCGGCCGACGCGTAGGACGCGGGGGGCCGTCACGCTGGCCCCTCGGACGCAGTCTCTGCAGTACCGGAGGCGCCCATCGGCATGTCGCGTGACGCCCAAATACCGCTCGTACTTTGGGTCTCCGCCGCGATCCTGGTGCACATGGGCGGCGGCGAGGGGGCCATCGAGGTCGCCAAGACCCTGGACGATCGCGCCCAGATCAAGGCCGTCGTCCACGCGATGCGCGACGGGCTTCGCCCGGCCGACACCACGTTCGAAGTGCTCACCGACGACACGCCGGCGACGCCGTCACCCCAGGTCGCCGAGGCGCCCGACAAGGATTCCCCCGCAACGAGCGATCCCGCCACGGACGAGGAGGGCAAGCCCCTCCCGACCAAGGCCGAGGCGCCGAAGCCGGACCCCAAGAAGGCCGATCCCAAGAAGGCCGAGGCGCCGAAGCCGGACCCCAAGAAGGACGATCCGAAGAAGGACGAGCCGCCCGTCGCCCCGCCGCTCAAGCCGCTCGCCGAGAAGCCGGCGCCGGCCCCGAATCCGGCGACGGGCGAGCCTCCTCCGCCCGCCGCGCCGGCCCCCCCCGCGCCGCCGCCCTTGCCGCCGGATCATCGCATCGCGGTGCGGCAGCACGTCGACCCCGAGCAGAAGGACAACCCGACGGCGCAGCGCATCGCCGACGACGCGAATCGCGTCGACGAGGAGACGGTCGCGCGCATCCGGTCGCACGATCAGGACGACCCGACCCCGACGCCCGGGTCGCAGCGCACTCCCGGCCCACGCGGGGAGGTGGGCGACAGCGACCACGAGAAGCTCGCGCAGAGCGAGGACAAGAAGGGCGACCCGACCCACGCTCCCGGCGAGCGGGCCGATCACAGCACGACCGCCGAGCACCACGACCCGGTGGCGGCGCGTCCGGTGCCCGCGTCGACGCCCAACGCCAGGCCGGCGAGCGCTCCAGGGCCCGGCAAGGCCGCGCAGGCGCCCGGTGCGCCCTCGCAGGCCGCGGCGCGGGCGGCGTCCCCGGCGCCGCTCGCGGGCGGCGCGGGCCCGGCGTCGCCCGAGGTCGCGGACTCCCCCAAAGGGGCCTACACGCTCGACCCCGCCAACCCGGGAGGCGACGGAACGAGCCGCATCGCCGGCCGCCGTCGGCCGCCCGCCCCGTACCAGAGCCCCGTCTCGGTTCGCGCGCACGGGCTCAACGCGCCGGGGGATCCGGGCGGGCCGAACATCAACCTCACCATGGCCGGCGTCGAGCAGGCCGTCGGCCACGAGAGGCTGAAGCAAGAGCGCGCGGCCGACGGCGAGGCGCGCCGGTCGGCGCACCGCGGCTCGTTCGACACCGGCAAGTTCGAACGCTGGCGCGCCGCGATCGAGAACTACGAGCCGTCGGTGAAGACCGGCAACCAGACCGCGCTCAACGCGGCTCGCGTCCCGTTCGCCACGTACATCAACACGATCCACAACCGCATCCACCCGATCTTCGCGGAGGAGTTCCTCGCCTCGCTCGACAACCTTCCGCCGTCGCACACGCTCAACAAGGACCTCGTCACGCATCTCGAGATCGTCTTGAACAAGGACGAGGGGCGCATCGTGCGCATGGGCATCACGCGGGCGAGCGGCGTGACCGCATTCGACATCGTCGCGCTGAATTCGGTGAGCCGCGCGTCGCCGTTCGGCAAGGCGCCCGACGCGATCGTCTCGCCCGACGGCAACGTGTACCTGCACTGGGAGTTCCATCGCGACCCGTTCGACGCCTGCACGACCCGCAACGCGCGCCCGTTCCTGCTGAAGAGCGCGCCGACCCTCAGCCCGGCCGCGCCGCCTCCGCGCCGCGCGTCGCCGCCGCCGTCGCTCGACGACCGTGCGGGGGCGCCGCCGGGGCCGCTCCTGCCGCTCCGCCAGTGATCCCGCCGACGCGCGTCGCTCGTCACGCCGCGCAGGTGCGCCGCCTTCCCGTTCGCGGTCGCGGCAGGTAGCATCCCGCCCATGCCGAAGGACGACCCGGTCCGCGTGACCATCGCTCGCCTCGAGGAGACCCTCGCCGGCAGCCCGGCGTTCACGCGGATCGAGCCCCGGTTTTACGTCGTCAAGCAGGGCACGGCGTACGTGTACATCCACGTTCTGCCCTGGGATCCCGACCGCGCGCTCGTCCGGCTCGTCGCGCAGCTCGCCCGCGGGTGCGAGATGACGCCCGACCTCGCCATCAAGCTCCTTCGCCTCAACGCCCGCCTCCGCTTCGGCGCCTTCGGCTACGTGCCCCAGGGATCGTGCGTGGTCTTCTCGCACACGCTCCTCGGCGGCGAGACGCTCGACCCCGAGGAGATCCTGACCACGCTGCGGGACCTGTCGGTCGTCGCCGACGAGTACGACGACCTCATCGTCGAGGAGGCAGGCGGCCAGCGGATGCAGGACCTAATCGACGCATCCGCGAGCGCCGCGCTCTTCTCGCACCTCGATCGCCCGGGCGCCTGGGACGACGACACCTGAGCCGCGCAGCATGGAGAACGAACCCGCGGTGTCCGACGTGGCCGGTGAGCGCGGCGCTTCGTCGAGGTCGACCGGCGCAGCCTCGGCGCGCGGCGCGGCCTTCGCCGTCGGCGGACCGCTGCTCGCGCTGCTGCGCCCCTTCGCAGCCTTCGCCGTCGTAGCGCTCCTCGTCGGCCGCGTGATCGCCCCGTCGGTGCCCGGGATTGCCGTCGGCATGGGGAAACTCGTGCAAGTCGCCCAGGTCGTCGGCGATTTCGCCTCTCAGCTCCTCGCCATCGCCGGGACCATCGCAGCCACGGCGGCCATCCTCGTCGTGCTGCGCGCGCGCGTGCCTGCGCTGCTGCGCGTGGCGTCCATCGTGCTCGGTGGCTTCGTGGTGCTCGCGACGCTCTCCGCGTCCGGCGTGCTCGTCTCGCGCTTCGTCGGCACGACGCTCGCGCTCGCGTCCGTCGGCGTCGCCGCGATCTGCGCGGTCGAGGCGGCGCGGGCGCCGTTCACGCGGGCGCCGGCGATCGCGCTCGGCCTCATGGCGGTCGCTGGCGCCGTGCGCGTCGGCAGCGTGTACCTCGCCTATCGTGGCGCCGAGACGGGCGGGGCGTCGATCCTCGCCGGCGCTCGGGCCGCCGCGACCGCCGCTGCCTTCACCGACTTCGCCGCCGTCGTCATCGCTGCGGGCTGGCTCGGCATCCGCCGCGAGCGCCTCGTTAGCCCGACGCTGCTCGTCGCGCTCGCTATCGCGGCGGTGCTCACGCGCGTCGCGCTCGGCTCCGAGTCCGGGGACGGCGGCGCCGCGGCGGCCCTCGTGCGCACCGCCGCCGATCGCTTGCTGACGAAGCCCGATCCGGCGTTCCCCCACGCGATCCGGGTCTTCGTGGGCTTCTTCGCGCCGGTCGTCGCCCTCGTGGGGCTCGGCAAGCGAGGCGCCGTACCGGCGATCACCGGCTGCCTCGCGCTCGTCCTCGTCGTGCGAAGCTCGCCCGAGCGCCCCCTGCAGGGCCTGCTTCTGGTCGTCGCCGCGCTCGGCCTCGCGCTCACGGCGGCCGACGGCCCTCAGCTCTGGTCGTCGCTCCCTCCTCCTCCCCCCGACGGCTCGCTGGACCGCGAGCCCGGCCGCTGATCCGCAGACGCCGACGTTTCGGCGACGCTTGCGGTCGACCGCGCTCGTCGACTACCAGGGGCGCGACCCTGACCATGCTTCGACGAAGCCGCCCGCCGCGTCCTGCCTGCCGCGCTGTCCTCGGCGCGAGCGACGGGCACGACCTGCGGCGAAGTGCCGCGTGGGCCGCCCCTCCATCCGTCGCCGCCGTCGCGATCTACGCACAAAACGCCGGGTTTGTAGGCGACCTCGGGGCTTCGCGTTCGCGCGGTGGTCGCGGCAGAACGCCGCGGGATGTCAGCGCAATCGGCGCGACCCCCTCGCGCAACGGACGCGCGCGCGCTAGCCTTGCATCCCTTTCCGGCACCCCTCCATCGCGCGGCGCGGCATGATTCGCACCGCAGGTGGAGACCGCCTCCGTCCGGAGCGCGGCGCGGAGTACCGCCGGGGGCAAGTGGATCCTGGATGAATCGAGAGATGGCGCTCGAGGTCGAAATCACGCCGGTCGGTCCCGCGAGCGCGGGGAGCGGCGAGGGGGTGCGCGCGGCCTCGCTGGCAGCGGACCTCGTCGCGCTCACGAAGCCGCGCATCACGACGATGGTCGTCGCCACGACGCTGTGCGGGCTGTGGCTTGCGCGGCGCGAGCTGACGGGCGGCCAGCTCGACGCGCGCACGGCCGCGTTCACGCTGCTCGGCACGACGCTGGTCGTGTCGGGGGCCAACGCGCTCAACATGTACCTCGAGCGCGACTCGGACGCGCTCATGGCGCGCACGCGCAACCGACCCTTGCCGGCGCGGCGGCTCGCGCCCGACCTCGCGCTCGCGTTCGGACTCGCCTTGTCGGCCGTCGCGCTGCCGCTGTTGACCTTCGGCGTGAACGCGATGACGGGCCTGCTCGCGGCGGTCGCGCTGGTCAGCTACGTGCTGATCTACACGCCGCTCAAGCGGCGCACGACGCTGGCGCTGCCCATCGGCGCCATTCCGGGCGCCATCCCGCCGCTCCTCGGCTGGACGGCCGTCGCGGGGCGTATCGACGCGCCGGGGCTGCTGCTGTTCGGCACCATGTTCTTCTGGCAGCTGCCGCACTTCCTCGCGATCGCCACCTTCCGTCGCGACGACTACGCGCGCGCCGGGCTGCTGGTGCTCCCGGTCGTGCGCGGCGACGCCGTCACGCGGCGCCACATCGTCGCCTATCTCGTCGCGTTGCTGGCGGTCACGCTCGCCCTCGTCCCCGTCGGGGTGGGCGGCCCGGTGTACCTCGCGTCCGCCTCGGTCCTCGGCCTGGGCTTTCTCGGTCTCGGCGTAGCGGGGCTGCGGCCGGGCGCCGGCGACCGCTGGGCGCGCGGCCTGTTCTTCGGGTCGATGGTCTACCTGGTCCTGCTGCTCGCGGCGCTGATGGCCGGTGCGTGATGGGACGTCGGCTGGGTCGACGGCGGGCGCGCACGACCGCCCGGGGCGATCGCTTCGGCTCGCGTGGCGGTCGGCGCCTTCCCCGATGCCCGCGCTTGCGACCCCGAACCTCGGACGGACCCTGGAGCACTCGCGATGACAGCCCTAGAGCTCGGTGACCTCCTGGCGCGCGTGAACGCGGGCCTCAACGCGACGAGCCTCCTGCTCGTGATCACGGGCTTCGCGCTCGCCCGGTCCGGCCGCCTCGAGGCGCACCGGCGCGCGATGAAGGGAGCGTTCGCCGCCAGCGTCGTTTTTCTGGCGAGCTACGTCACCCGCTTCGCCCTGACCGGATCGCACCGCTTCGCGGGCACGGGCGCGCTCAAGGTGGTGTACCTGGCGGTGCTGTTCAGCCACATGATCCTGGCCGTGGCGACCGTCCCGCTGGTGCTGCGCACGCTGTTCCTCGCGCTCAAGGATCGCCGCGACGAGCACCGCCGCCTCGCGCGCCTGACGTTTCCGATCTGGAGCTACGTGTCGCTCACCGGCGTGGTCGTGTACGTGCTGCTCTACCACGTGGGCGGCATCGCCCACTGACGCCGGGCCGTGCTCACGCGAGGCCGAGCCGCTTGATCATCTTCTGAAGGCCGAACCGCGACAGGCCGAGCAGCTTCGCCGCTTGGGTCTGGTTGTCGCCCGTGCGCCGCATGGCTTCGCGCACGAGGTCGGCCTCGAGCGCGTCGATGCGCGCGCGCACGCCGAGCCCGAGGTCGCGCGCCGCGGTCGCGCTGCCGTGGGCGATGTCGGGGCTCAGGTGCGCGCGGTCGATCGTGCCGTCGGAGAGCACGAGCGCGCGCCGGATCTCGTTCTCGAGCTGCCGGACGTTGCCCGGCCATGCGTAGGCCGTGAGCCGATCGAGCGCGGCGCGCGTGATTCGCACGGCTGCGCCGCGTCCGTGCTTGCGCAGGAAGTGCTCGACGAGCAGCGCGACGTCGGCGGGTCGCTCGCGGAGCGGCGGGATCGCGATCGTGATGATCGCGAGGCGGTAGAGCAGGTCCTCCCGGAACGTGCGCGCTTTGACCATGGCCGGAAGGTCGCGGTGGGTCGCGGCGACGATGCGCACGTCGACCTTGCGAGCCTTCTCCGTGCCCACCGGGCGGACCAGGCCGTCCTCGAGGACACGGAGCAGCTTGGTCTGCATGCCGAGGCTCATCTCACCGACCTCGTCGAGGAACAGCGTGCCGCCGTCGGCGACGTCGAAGAGGCCCGCGCGCGGACGGTCCGCGCCGGTGAAGGCGCCGCGGACGTGCCCGAAGAGCGCGGACTCGAGCAGCCCCTCGGGGATCGCGCCGCAGTTCTCGCTGACGAAGGGGCGCGAGGCTCGGGGCCCGTTCACGTGGATCGCGCGCGCGACGAGCTCCTTGCCGCTGCCGGACTCGCCCGCGAGGAGGACCGGGACGTCCGACGTGGTCACGCGGTCGACGATGGCGAGCATCGCGCGGACGGGCTCGCTCTGACCGATGATGGCCGCGTACTCGAAGCGCGTCTCGTTGCCGTCGCGGGTCTTCGCGAGCTCCCGCTCGGCGACGTCGAGCGCGGCCTCGCGGAGTGCCAGCGCGTCGGCGAGATCGGCCGAGGCGCGGCTCGCGCGACGAACCGCTCGGCGCAGGAGGACCTGGTCGCGAGCGTCCGCGATCGCCAGCGCAGCGAGCGCGGCGATGGTGCGGGTCCACGAGAGCTCGCGCTCTCCGAACGCGCCCCGGCGGCCTCGGTCGTCCAGGTACACGACGCCGATGGCTTCGCCTCGCGCGAGCAGGGGGACCGCGAGCACGCTGCGGAGCTTCAGCGCGTGCACGCTCTGGTGCACGCTCGGGAGCTCACCGGCGGCGTCGACGGCCACGACCGGCTCGCGCGCCTCGAGCGCCCGGCGCGCGAGGGTCTGCGAGAGGGCGAGCTGCTCGCCGTGGAGGTCCGCTCGCGCGAGGTTGCGCGCCGCGCGTGGTACCAGGCGCCCGTCGGGAGCGCGCAGCAGGAGCAGCCCGCGCTCCACCCCCGTCCAGAGCACGAGCGCGTCGACCACCCGCCGCAGGAGCGAGCGGAGGCCTTCGCGGTCGCCGAGCGTGCGAACGAGCGCCTCGAGCTCGCGCGCCTGCTCGGGCCGCAGATCCATCTCGGGGCGCGTCGCTGCGCGTGCGACCCACGGGAGAGAGCGAACCGACGCAGCGAGCTCCGGGGGGGCGCCGAGGACCAGGTCCCGCGCCACCTCCGCGAGCGCGGCGAGCAGGCGCTGCGCCTCCGCTCCGTGGCCGCCGCGCTCCGCCAGCGCGAGCCCCGCCGCGAGCGCAGGCCCGCGCGTGCCGACGGGCGCGCGCGCGTCGGCCAGCGAGCAGATCGCCGCGACGATCCGGTCGTCCGGGAGCGCGAACTCCGCGGCTGGGCTCGCTGCGAGGGCCGCGGCGCGGGCGCCCAGCCACTCGAGGCGCGCCGCCGGTGACGTCGCTTCGTCGGTGAGGGCGCGATCGTCGATCTCGCTCGCGAGCCGCGCGTCGACGGCCTCGGGGCAGTGCTGGAGCAGCCGTGCCGCGGCGCGCACCTCGTCCTCGGTGAGCGCCCCCTCGCGGCCGGCGCGGCGGCCGTCGACCTCGTCGCCGGGGCCGCCCATGGCCTGTCGCAGTCGCCCCGACCCCAGCTCGGTGATCGCGCGCGCGGCGTCCACCGCGGCCTCGCGCGCATCGGCCGCATCGGCGCCGCAGGCGTCCGCGATCGCCCAGCGCGCGTACGCCCCGGCGCGTGCGTCGCCGCACTCGCGCGCCCGCGCTACTGCGCTCCGCGCCGCGCGGGTCGCATCGAGGTGTGCGCCCGCGGTCGCGAGCGCCGCCGCCCTGGCGAGCTCGGCGCGCGCGGCCAGCGCCGGACGTCCGAGGTGCTCCCAGAGGATCACCGATCGGCGTGCCGCTTCGATGGCCACGCCGATGGCTCCGGTATCCACCGCGGAGGCGGCCTCGCCCATGCGGTACGTGGCCTCCTCGACGACCGCGCCTGCGCGCACGGCGTGGTCGACGGCGCGCGCGTACGCCTCGCGCGATCGCGCGGGATCCGACCCGTGCAGCACGTACCCACGAACTCCCGCGAGCCGCGCCCGGTCCTCGGCGTCGCGCGCGAACGCCTCGCCGCGGGCGACCATGGCCAGCGCGCGCGTCGCGTCCCCGCGGGCGGCAGCCGCCAGGGCCGCGACCTCGCACACGCCGACCGCGGTCGCATCCCGCGTCAGCTCCAGCGCGTCGTCGATCCGCCCCTCATCGAAGGCGATGCGGGCGACCACGGCGCGCGCGCGTCCGCCTGGATCATTCCCGCTCGCGATCGCGCGCGTCGCGAGCTCGAGCGCCCTCGTTCGGTCGCCCGCGCGCCGCAGCACCTCGGCGCCAAGCCCTGCCGCGCGAGGCTCGTCGGGGGCGCGCAGCACCAGCGTGCGCGCTCGACCGAGCTGGCCTGTGCGTCGCAACGCATCGGCGGCGGCGATCACGAGCGCGATCGGAGCTCCCTCCCAGCGCTCGACGTCGCCCATCGCCTCCGCCTCGGGCGGCACGGCGGCCAGCCCGAGCGCGATCGTCGCAATCCGTTCGTCACCGGCGGGCGGTCCCAGGCGGGGCGCGGAGGCGGGCACGCTGGATCCCGCCTCGCCGCGAAGGGCGCGCTCGACGTCCGCCAGCGTGATCGCCTCGAGCGGGCCGCGGGCGGCGAGCGAGCCCATGGCGGAGGCGAGATCGCGCTCCGGCGCGCTGGCCAGGGCGTCGAGCGACCACGACGCGACGCTCGGGCCCACGACCGCGGCCAGCCACTCGGCGATCCGGACCGGTTCGAGCGGCCCGAGCGTCGTGCCACCCCGAGGCTCGCCCTGCTCGGGCACGCGCAGGCGACGCGTGCTCCGGGCGCGGTCGATCGCCTCGCCGAGCCACGGCGCGACGCCAGGCTGGGTGCCGCTGGCGTGCTCGAGCTCGCCTCGTCGCACCCGGAGGTACGCGGCGCGCAGCCGCCGAGCGCGCAGCGCCGCGGCCGCGCCGTCCTCCTGGTTCCCGGGCGCGGGCGCTCCGCGACCCGCGAGCCCCTCGCGGGCCATCTCGGCCACCCATGCGGCCGACGGGCGCGCGTGCGGGCTCGGCGTAGACAGCCCCCCGCAGATCGCCCCGACCACCCCACGGCCGGCCTGCGCTCGCGTGGCGGCGAGCGGCGCAGCTGCCCGCGCGATCGACGCGTCGGCGAGCTCGGCGACGACGACGCCCAGCGCGAGCAGATCGCGCTCGCGGGCGGTGCCCAGGTCGGCGTCGCCGAGCGCCAGGTAGCGCGGGGTTCCACCCTCCGCGTGAGGGGCGGACGCGGCGCACGCGAGGCCTAGGTCGATGAGGTGCGCCCGTCCGCCCGCGTCGACCACCACGTTCTTCGGCGCGACGTCGCCGTGTGCCACGCCGAGCCCGTGGAGCTCCGCCAGCGCCTCGCCGACGTCCCGGGCGACCACCAGCGCGAGGTCGGGCGGGTCGCGCCCCGATTCGCGCGCATCCAGGCTCGCGCCGTCGACCCAGCGCAACGCGACGAACGCGCGCCCCCCGTCCCGCTCGTCGACGACCCGAGCCTTGCCGCCCGCGATACGGAGGAAGCCGGCGTCCACCAGCTCGGGCAGCCTGGGCGAGGCCGTCGCGGCCGCGTGCGCTGCCTCGCGGGCCAGGGCTGCCCGCCCCAGCTCGCCGCGAGCCAGCTTCAGCGCGACCTCGCCCCCGAGAGCCAGGTCGCGCGCCTGCCAGACCTCGGCAGACCCGCCCTCCCCGGCGCGTCGGAGGAGCTCGAAGCGAGCCTCGACTGCCAACTCGGGGGCGCCTGGATCGCGGTCGTCCACCTCGCGATCGTGCGCTTCCGCGAGCTTCGCTGTCAACCAGGGTGGCGGTGTCGCCCTGGCGCCGGCCGCGGTGACCTTCGACGAACGCCCGGGGGATGCCTCGTCGATGCGCCAGTCGACCTTGCGCGTCTCGGATGCGCCACGGGGCTGTCGTCTGCGTCGCTGCGGCCTGCTGGGGCACGGAGGCGACCGAGGGGCGTAGCGCTCGGCCGCGCGGCCGCGTGGTGCCCCAGATCACCGACGCCCTCCGCGGAGGAGGGCCAGCCGTCCCGCGTGATTCGCCGACGACTTTGCGCGCTCTGCCCGTGCAGAAACCGCCGCCGCCCGCACCCGACTGCGGTACTTTGGCTGCGTGGCGTCGGACTCAGACCATCGAGAGACGCTGGTCACCACCGTCTCGCTCATGGCGGACGCGGCTTCAGCCGAGCCGGGGCAGGCGTGCCTCGTCGTCATCTACGGCGCCGACCTGGGAAAGCGCATCCCGCTCGGCGACTCGGTCCTCGAGTGCGGCCGCTCCATCCAGACGGACATCCCACTCGACGACGAGGCGGTGAGCCGCAAGCACGCGCGCTTCGCGTGGACGGGCGCGGACTACGCGGTCCAGGACCTCGGATCGACGAACGGCACGTACGTCAACGATGCCCCCGTGACCGGCGGCCGCATCGTGCACGATGGCGACCAGGTCAAGATCGGCCGCACGATCTTCAAGTTCCTCTGCAGCGGCAACATCGAGGCCTCGTACCACGAAGAGATCTACCGCCTCATGACGCGGGATGGCCTCACCCAGATCCACAACAAGCGTGCGTTCGAGGACGCGCTCGATCGAGAGCTCTCCCGCGGTCGCCGCTACTCGCGGCACCTCTCGCTCATCCTCTTCGACATCGACCACTTCAAGCGCATCAACGATTCGCGCGGGCACCTCGCCGGGGACGCGGTGCTGCGCCAGCTCGCCGGCGCGATCGCGGCAAACATCCGCCGCGAGGACGTGCTCGCGCGCGTCGGAGGCGAGGAGTTCGCGTTGCTTGCGCCGGAGCTCTCGCTCGAGAACGCGCGCTTCGTCGCCGACAAGCTGCGCGCGCTGGTCGAGAGCACGCCGTTCCGGTTCGAGGAGCAGGCGATCGAGGTGACCGCCAGCTTCGGCGTCGCCACGGCGGAGCCGGGCAAGACGGTGCAACCCGACGAGCTCTACCAGGCCGCGGACGCGCGGCTCTACGTCGCGAAGAACTCGGGCCGCAACCGCATCGCCTGACCGCGCTTCGCACCCGGCGCGTCGGTCGCGCTCACGGGCACGCTTGCGTCTCGGCCCCGAGCCCGATCCAACGGGTTTGCTGCGCGAGCCCTCCGAGGCCCGGCCACGTCCCGGCCGCCGGGGGCATGGGCATCCCGACGACCACCGTGGCGCGGAGCCGCTCGATCTCGTCGAGGGCCGGCGCAGCCTCGCTCGCGGCGTAGTCGGCACCGACGATCTGCTTGTAGAGCAGGTAGCTGTCCCCCGGGAAGCCGGGCGAGACGATGGGCATGGCGCGTCCGAACCGTGCGGGGTGTGCCTCTCCGCGCGCCGCGTGCTCCCCCGTCTGCGTCTGGTGGGCGACCTGCCCGAGCGCGGTCGCCACGATTCCCGCCGACGACGACAGGTCGAGCCCTGCCGCCGCGCCGACGAAGCCGTCCGGTCCGTCCACGCTCGCCCCGTGGCAGCCCGCGCACACTCCGAGGAGGCGCGCGACCCCCGCGGGGCACCGTGCGCGGCATGCGCCGATACACGCAGCTCGACAGCTCGCCGCCGCGGTCGCGCATTCGCCACGGCAGGCCTCCGTCGCACATGCCGCCGCGCAAGCCGTCGCCGTGATCGCGCACGGGGCGCCGCACGCCTTCACCGTGGGGGCGGCCTCGCAGGCCTCGAGGCAGGGAGCGTCCTCGCAGAATCGATCCCCCTTCGGAGGCAGCTCGTCCGTCGCAGCCGGCGGATCCATGGCGGCGGTCGCGAGCTCCAGCGTGGCGTCTTGCCCGAAGGGCGCCCCATCGAACGCACGGAACCCCGGCGCGGCATCATCCGGCGCGCGGAAGATCGTGAGCTGGTAGGTCGTCTGGGCGGCGAGCCGCGCTCCCGCTTGCTGCCGATACTCGACCCTGCGCCAGACGGGGTCGTACGTCGGCTGCAGAAAGTCGACCCCCTGGCAGTCGAGATACGAGGTCGTCCGCCCGAGCGTCGGCTGGAGGCAGATGGCCTGGCGGGTCGGGCTCAGCGGGTCGAGGAACCGATCGAAGCGCAGGATGATGCTGGAGGTGCCGAGAACCCCCCGCGTCGTGCCGTCGTTGGCCACGCGCGAGCGGATCGGGGCGCCGTCGGCGTCCACGCCCGTCGTCACGAGCACCTCGACGAGCTGCACGGCCGGAGCGTCGGCCGCGACGCTCCCGGGGCCGATGTCGCAACCTGGCGTCGAGAGCGCCACCCACGCGGACGAAAACAGCGCGCGGGCGAACCCGCGCGCTGCTTCGTACCGTGGGGAAGTTCGCTGTGCGGTGCTCAGCTCTCCGAGTACATCGACAGCTGCTCCCGGACGACCTTCTCGTTGATGCCCGACTGGATGTGCTCCTTCAGGCAATCGGCGAGGGTGATGAGCATGTCGTCCACGCCCTTCTCCTCGATCAGCTTCGACAAGAGCTGCCTCGCGTCGCGACCGTCGTCCTCGCGAAGGAAGGCACGCACCTGTTCCAAGGTGATTTCCCCCTGGAAGTCGAGCTGCAAATTGTCGAGCAGGTACTTGATCAGCTCCTTCACGCCCGTTCTCCTTCGCAGCGAGCTTCCTTGCGGAAGCGGCGCGCCGCAAGTCCCCGCTATACCCGTCGGCCGAAGGGAGGTGCAAGGAATATGTCGAAGTTTCGCGCGGTCCCCGCGTTCTCATCGGCATGTACCCAGGTGGCGGTCACCGGACGCATGGCATACCAGGCACGGGCGCGGGTTCCTGCGGTAGGCGCCGCCGCAGCCGGAGGCGAAGCCGGCCGGGTGCGGGCTCACGCCCTGTCCTCCGGAAACGCCCTTCGTTGCGTGGCACGTCGCGCAGTCCCGCTCCGTGTGGCAGGAAACGCACGCTCCCAGGTTTCGCATCGCCTCCCAGGCGTGGTGCTGCGCCCCCCGAGGCGCCGTCGTCCATTCGGACGCGGGCGGGTGGAAGCGCCGCCCAGCGCTCCGGCTGCCGCTCGCGCCGTCCCGGGCGACCCCGGACCGCCGGTGGCAGTCCGCGCAGAACGTGGCTTCCTGATGGCAGCTCGTGCACCGCGGCGAGTCCTGTCGTGCGGCGACCGCGTGCATCGACAGGAAGTCGTTCGGGTGGACCGACCGCGGGCGAACGCGCCCGTCGTGGCAGTCGGTGCACTCGCGCGACGTGTGGCAGCTCGCGCAGAAGCCGCTGTCCTCGGCGGCCGCGGTTCGGTGGCGCTCGGTCCAGTCCGCGGTGTGCTCCGCGCCGCGCAGCCACTTCGGCGGCAGCAATCGGCCGCCACCGAAGGTCTGAACGAGGCGGCCGTCGTTGCGCGCGAGGTGGCACGTCGCACAGTCGGCCTTCGCGCCGCCTCGGGCGGAGCTAGTCTCGTCGTGGCAGGTCACGCAGCCAGCCATCCGCGGCAGCGAATCGCGGGTCGCGAGCCCGATCTCGCCGACGCGGCCGTGACACTGCCCGCAGCCGATGTTTCGCGCGGCGTGCACCCGGTGCGAGAACCGGAGGTTCGCGGGCGGGAGGACGACCCGCTCGACCTTGCCGCCGCCTCCGGGCCCCAGGCCGGTGTGGCACGTCTCGCATCGACCGAGCTGGCCGTCGCCGCGCACCGCCCCGATCTCGCGGTGGTCCGAGCCGTGACAGCCGTCGCACGCCGCGACCGGGTCGGGCAGCAGGCGGTCGCCGGCCGAGTCGCTGGTCGTGGCCGCCCGGTGGCACGACGTGCACCGGACGCCGAGATCCTTCACGTGCTTTCGGTGGTCGAAGCGCAGCAGCATGGTCTGTGGTGGGAAGATCTCGTCGCTCGGGACGAGGCTCCGCGTCGCGCCCGGCGGCAGCAGCGCGCTCTCGCCGGTCGGGCCCACGGTCGCCCTGCCGTCCGATCCGCGATCCGCGGCGGGGCCGGCATCTTGGAGCGGCGCCGTGGTCGGGGCAGGGGAGCCCGCCCCCGCGTCGAGGGCGCTGGCCGGCGGAGCGGGCGTAGCACCGGCGCGGGGGAGCAGCGCTCCCGTAGCGGCCGCGACCAGGCAGGCCAGCCCCACCCGCAGCGCGTCGCGGCTCGGCCGATCGTGCCCTCGCCTGCGCGCGGTCATCGCCCCACCCAGACGTTCAGCAGGGCGACGACTCGAAACCGCTGCCCGACGAGCCGATTCATGTCGTGCTCCCACTCGAGCCGCAGGTCCGCGCTCGTCGCAGGTCGAAAGCCGAACCCCAGCACGTACCCGAAGGACGTCGCGCTTCGATCCGGTCGCTGCGGGTCCTCCCAGTCATAGAGCGAAGACCTCGCACCGAGCGTGTATCGGCCGCCGGAGAGTCGCTTCTCGCCGTGAAGATCCCCGCCGACGCGCCTCCCGCGCTCCCCGCTCTGCATCATGCCGCGCAGAGACACCAGGCCCGAGGGCCACAGGTAGCGGACCGAAGCGTTCGCGAGGGCGTCCGTCGTCGTCGCCCCTCCGCCGCTCGCCGCGTTTCGGACCGCTCCCGTCGAGGGGTCGAACGTCGCCCCCCCGGCGCAATCGGCGCTTGCCGCGCGTCGTTCCCGCGCCGCGGCCTCGCACTCCGAGGCTGCGAAGCTCGCGGGATCGCCTTCGGTGCGCCATTGTCTCGCCCCGCCGGACGCGGCGACGTCGATCGCGCTCGTGATCCGGGCCGCGACGCGCCCCGTCGCGCTGAGCACGCCCGCGTGCGTGAACCAGCTCCAGATCGAGTCCGCGTCGAACGTCGGCGCGAAGTAGTCGACCTCCGCGCCGAGCGTCAGGCGCCGCCCGACGTAGCCCTCGACCGCGCCGAACGCGGACCCCGCGCGCGCCGCGTGGAGGTCCCACGCGAGCCCACCGCGGACGTTCGCCCACCCTGCGACCGTCACGTCGCCAGCCATCCCGACCTTCTCCGACGAGATCCGCAGCCCGTCCACGGCTCGGTATCCGCCCGCGGGATCGGGGAATTGCTGGGTGATGCTGACCCCGGTGTTGTAGACCCTCCGGTAGTCGAGGCGCCCGTGCGCGAACCCGAGTCCGACCGTCTCGAGCGCCGCTCCGAACGCCGGCGCGGGCGCGGCGTACTGGTAGGAAGGGTAGTCGGTGAGCCGAGGCGAGTCGCCCGACACGCCGAAGTCCGCGTGGCTCCCCCGCCAGACGCCCTGCGCTTCGTACCGGCTCGTCGAAAGTGGGAGGCCGCCGCGTTGCTCGAGTCCGCCGTAGAGCTCTGCCCGCACGTGGGCGGGCGTCGTGAGCCGGACCAGGCCCCCGTCGAAAGACCACCAGCCGAGCACGTTGGTGGTGTACTGCCGGCCGAGCCGAAAGCCGAGCCAGCCCCGAGCCAGGTCGCGCCCCTCGACATAGCCGTGGACCAGATCCACCGGCGCTGCGCGAAGGCCGGGGACATAGCGAGCCCCGGCCGCTGCCGGTCCGCCGTAGTTCGTCTCGCCGCCGCTCTGGTTGCTCGGGAGCCTGTCGTTCACCCCGAAGTCGGCGTCCAGGCGCAGCCGCAGCACGACCGAGTAGCTCGGCCCGCCGACGCGTCGCTCCCCCTGGAGGTCGTACGCCGAGAGGCCGAGCGTCTGCGTCAGCCGCCGCCGGTCGAGCACGGCCCCGTTCGATGGGCCGGTCACCTGATACGCCTGCGCCGCGGTCCGGGCGTCGACCTCGAGCTCGGTCGACCGCGCCTCGCCGCCCCCCGTGCCGAGCGCGAACGACGCCGCGCCGATCAGGGACCTACCTACGGCTCGTCGCCGCGCGCTCGACGCACGCAGGCCTGGCCGCTCGCGCATGCGCGGAGTGTCGTCCAGCGCCGCGAAGCGTGTCAACGCCACCCCGCGAACCACTCGACCGCGGACGACGTGTCCCGCGCCTAGTACCCGCCGCGGCGAACGACCTTGCCGTCGGCCTCGACCGAGTAGCCGTTCGTGTCCCGCAGCGCTTCGTTGGCGGTGTCACGAAGCTCGATCGGGACGATCAGGGCGCGCTGGAGCAACCCCTCCGCGACCTTGTTCTTCACGCGCACGCTCTCCTCGGCGGCGAGCAAGCTCACGAGGGCCGGGATGCTCGCCGCGTCGCCTTGCGCGAAGGTGGTCTCGACCGCGTGAAAGCGAACCGTCTCGTTCACGTCCTCGAGGAAACGCTCGACCTGTGCACGCGCCTCGGGCGAGGCGACCGCCTCGAGCGCCTTGATGACCTGCACCTTGGGCTCGACATTGCGGGCGTATTCCGTGTCGAAGCGCTCCAGCAGCTGGATGAGCTCCGTGCCGTACTCCTCGTCGTCGAGCAGCTCGCGAAGCACCTTGAGCGGCCACGTGAGCTGCTCCGCTCGCTCGCAGTACGCGACCACGGAGTCGATCACGTCGTCGCGCCGCTTCTGCAGATCCGCGAGCGCCTTCTCGCGTTCGGTAGGGTCCTTCGGGAGCTCGATTTCCCGCCCCGCGCCGACGATCCCCTGGAAGGCGAGATCCTTCTCTTCCTGGTCTGTGATCGACGGATCGATGCTGAACGAAAACCGCTTCAGTAGTGCGGCCGCGGCGTCGGGCGATCGCAGCGCGACGAGCGCCTGGATCGCCTCGATCCGATCGTACGTCTGCGCGCGCTTGTCCGTGGCCGTCTTCGCCGGGCCGGCGACCCGCCTGTCCACCGGCGGCGCCGGCGGAGGAGTGGACCCGCCCTTGGCGGAGCCCCCCTTCTTGAAGAAGTCGAAGATGCCCACGGATCTCTTGCCTCGGCGGGAGATGGACACAACAGCGGCGCGTGATCACGCCGCCGACGACCGGGACCGACCTTCTGGCCGGTCTACCGGTCGATCGAGGTCACTCCGAGGTCTTGATCTTGGTCGGAAGCTGCACGGACAGCCGAAGGCTGAACATGCTGTTGAAGTGAAACTCGCGGTCGTCGCCGTTGACCTTCAGGTCCGGGAAATCACCGTTCGTTCCACCGCCGTGGTTGTCGAAGCCCGACGTGTTCCACGAGAAGGGCAGGGCGCGCCACTCGAACCCGAAGCCGACGTACGACGACGGATAGAAGTTGAGGCCCAGGCCGAAGGTCGGCGCGACCGCGACCCGACCCGCGAGCGAGAAGCTCTTCGAGCAATCGGCCGGCCCCGCCGTACCCGGGCCGCACTCCGCCCGCTCCTTGACCCCGATGAAGGCGGGACCGAGGAAGAAGTCGACGTCCGTGTCCACGAAGAGCGAGCCCAGGAAGGCCAGCTTGCCGCGGAAGGGAATGACCTTCACCTGGGGCGCGATCAGCCAGCCGATGTGGCCGAGCTGGTCGTCCATCATCTGCCCCGTGCCTCCCGCGCCCTTGCGGGTGAGGTTGACCGCCGTCAGTCGGCACGCCTTGGACGCGGGGTTCGCGTCGCAATGCCGGTTGTCGATGGCCTTCTCCTGAAGGTTATCGGTGAGGCCGGCCGAGTACTGCAGGCCGAACCCTCCGAACACGCCCACGCCGATCCAATCGGTGAAGTGGTAGGTCACGCTGCCGCCCGGCATGATCGTCCGAGCGTACTGATCGAGCAGCGTGAACGACGCGCCCGGCGCAATCTCGAACCGCCCTTCTCGATGCAGGCGCAGTTGCCGTACGGCCGGCGCGCCCGCAAGCGGACCGGTGATCTGAATTTCCTGAGCGGAGGCCGTCGCGGTCATTGACAGCACCGCGAGGCAGGCGCCCCCGGCGAGCACCGCGCTTCGGACGCCTGCGAAACTAGAGCGGAATCGACGCATCATGCATGTCCCCGTCGCTGGCAAAAGCCTCGGCTCGGCCTACTTGGGCAGCCGGTACTCCCACGTGAACGGCAAGAAGACCGAAAGACCGACCTGCGCCTGGACGTTGTTGGTGAGGCTCGTCCCGTCCTTGAACCAGTAGTCCGAGTTCTGCGCGAGCGGCTTGTTCGACTTCGGATCGATCCCCGACTTGATCTCGGGGTTCTCGAGCTTGTCGAAGAAGATGTAGTCGCTGACCTCGAGCACAGCGGCAAGCCACCGGTTGAGGAAGATGCGCAGGCCGCCACCGACGTGGAACGCGACCTTCGGCTCGAAGCTGAAGGTGCGGTTGTCGGGATCGATCGTCGCGATCGGGCGCGTGGAGATGGCGCCGACGCCGCCCACCACGAAGAAGTCGTAGTGGAAGATGAAGTCACCGAAGCCCGCGAACTTGCCGTACGCCGGGACGTAGGTGGCATTGAGGTTCGCGTTCCACTGATACTCGGTGACGGGCTCGCCGACACGGGCCGCACGGCTCGTCTGGAAGTTGAACGCCGAGTTGGCGTTCATCCCCGCGTAGAGGTTGCCGTTGACGCCGATCGCGAGGACGTTCGTGATGTACCAGTTGAGCGCGAGGCCGGGGCCGTTGTGCGCCACGAACTGGTCGTTCATGGTCAGCCCGAAATACGGGTTGACCTCGAACCGGTGGTACCGCAGCGCGTAGATCTGCTGCACCGCGTACATCTGCGCCTGGATCTTGCGCGACGCGGCCTTCTCCATGTCGATGGTAGGACAGGCCGTCGGATCGATCTTGCAGATGTCTCCTAGTCCTTCGCCCTCGCCGGGGGTGGCCGAAGCCCCCTCGGTGCCGGCGCTCTCCGTACCGTCGCCGGGCTTCCCGCCCTCCGGTTCGTCGAGATTGATCTCTCCGCCCTTTGGCGCCGCCGCTCCCTTGCCGGGCTGAGCCTTCTCGGTCTTGGACGGAGCCTTTTGCGCATACGCCGTGAGGGGCATCGCGACCAGCGAAGCTGCAACAAGAAGCCCCACGCGAGCCTGGTTCATCGCCATCCCTTCCGCAGTCCGTCCCGCCACGAGCAGCTCAATCGAGCGCCATTCGATTAACTACTCGGATTCATTATGCAAAATGGCAAACTGTCAGAGCGCACGGACTATATCACGCTCAATTTCGGACGATCAACAACCAAATCCCGAGCGCGCACGTCTGGCTCATCAATCCCGAAAGACGCCCCGGGAGAACGGCCGTTTCGGCCCTGATTTTGGATGATTCGGGTCACGCGGCCGCGTCGGTGGTGTCGTCGCCCTGGCCGAGAAGCGCCTCGACGAACTCGTCGGGGGCGAAGTCGCGGAGGTCGTCGGCGCGCTCGCCGATGCCGATGTAGCGGACCGGGATGCCGTGCTCCGCGCAGATCCCGAGGACGATCCCGCCCTTCGCGGTGCCGTCGAGCTTGGTGAGGACGAGGCCGGTGAGCGGCAGCGCCTCGCGGAACAGCGCCGCCTGGCTCATCGCGTTCTGACCGTTGGTCGCGTCGAGGACGAGCAGGGTCTCGTGCGGTGCCCCCTGGAGCGCCTTGCCCATGGTGCGCGAGACCTTCGTCAGCTCCTCCATGAGGTTCGTCTTCGTGTGGAGGCGCCCCGCCGTGTCGGCGAGGACGACGTCGGCGTTGATCTCCTTTGCCCGCTGGATGGCGTCGAAGATGACGGCGCCCGGGTTCGCGCCGTCCTTGCCGCTCACCACCTCGCAGCCGACGCGTTTGCCCCAGATTTCGAGCTGCTGGACGGCCGCAGCGCGGAACGTGTCGCCGGCGGCCAGCACGACCGTCTTGCCCTCGGCCTTGAGCTTCGTCGCGAGCTTGCCGATGGTCGTCGTCTTACCGACGCCGTTCACGCCCACGACCATCACGACCGTCGGCCTCGCGTCGAGGGCGAGCCCGCCGCCACCGATCTCCAGGATCCCGGCGGCGCGCTGGCGCAGGGCGTCCCAGACCTTGTCGTTGTCCGAGAGCTCGTTCCGGGCGAGGCCGGCGCGGATGTCCTCGAGCAGCAGCTGAGTCGTCTTGACGCCGACGTCGGAGCTCAGAAGCACCTCCTCGATGCGGTCGACGAGGTTCGGGTCGATTTCCTTCTTGCCGAGGAAGAGCGCCTTGAGGCGGCCGAAGAAGCCCTCCTTCTCGCGCGCCTTCGTCAGCCCCTTGCGCAGGCCGTCCACGTCGCGCTTGCGGCTCGACGCCGTCGGTGCCGCAGCCTTCTGCGCCTTGGGTGCCGGCTCTGCCTTCTCGGCGGCGGGGGGGGGGAGGAGGCGGCTCGGCGGCCTTCTGGGCGGGCTCCTTCGCCTTCGGAGGCTCGGCAGCGACCGCCTTCGGCGACTCGGCGGCAGCTGCCTTCGGAGCAGGCGGGGCCTTCGCGTCGGCGGGCTTCGGCTTGTCGGCTTTGTCCTTCTCCTTGGGGGGCGCAGGCGCCGGCTCGCGCGTCTTCGGCGGTGCCGGCGGAGCCTTGGGCTTTTCCTCGATCCGCTTGGGCTCCTCGTCCGACGCCTCGAGCTCGGGGAGCGCGGGCTTCTTGATGAAGAGGAAGTAGACCGCGATGGCGGCCGCGACGAGGACGAGTACGGCGACGATTTCCACGATGCGCGTTCTCCGGACGCCGCGCGTTGCCGCGACGGCGAGATTCGTGGACGGGGCTCTGCGGTCCCCGACGGGGACCCTCCGCACGGCCTTCGAGAGGCCCGCGTGTCGACGCGCGGGTTCGGCGCGTCGACGTCCGTCGAGAGCAAGGCGCGAGGGTGGTCGCGTGGTGCTCCCTCTGGCGACGGCGACTATATGGAACGGGCCCCGTGCGTCAACGTGCGTCGCTCGTGGGCGGTCGGGATGCGCGGGCGGACGGACGTCTCGAGGGGCGCTCGGAGGTGGGTCCGGCCCGGCGGCGCTCGTGGAGGCCTCCGCTTGCGGCCATTCGGGGATCGCAGCAGGCGGTCGGCGCCGGAGGGGGCTGGGCGCGTCAGTGGCTCGGCGCGCCCGGCTCGCCCTCCCGGGCTTCGTGCTCGGCGGCCGCATCGACTGGATCCGGCCCGAACGCCGCCGACTCGACGCGCTTCGCCCAGCTCTCGACCTCGAGCGAGGCCACGCGTGAGGCGACGCGCCGAACGTGACCCGGCGTGGGCTCGGGTGGCCCGTCGAAGGGCTGCCCGTAGCGCCGTGCCCAGCGGACGAGGCGATCCAGGAGCACCCTCCGGCGCGTTATGAGGGCCACGACGAGCACGCTCGGCATCGGCAGCGCCTGCTCGTGCGTCGCGTGCAGGCGCGACTCGACCGACAAGCGTGCATCGCTCGTCCGTTTCGCGTTCAGGGTGAACTCGCCGTGCTCGTCGGACTGCGCCTGCGCGATGATGCCGTCCCCCTCGAATGAGGGAACGATCACGGTCAGGGTCGCGCCGGCGATCGGCGCTCCCTCGTGAGCGTCGACGACGCGGCCTCGCCAGCCCTCGCCGCCGACCGAAGCTTCGACGATCTGGATCCCCGCTCGCCCGACCGGCGCCGACGGTGCAAGGCTGTCGCGCTCCACGTACGGCGGCTTCGGCGCGCGCCGCCACCCGCGGACGATCCAGGCGGCCAGCGCGGCTACCACGGCCGCGAGTAGCGCTTGTCGCCACGGCCCCGGGCCGGATGCGTGCACGGAGATGCGGAGCTCCGGGCCGGCGTGCCACCACGGCGCGGCGGGCATGTACCGAATGCTGACGGGGACGTCGCCTGCGCGCTCGGCCGCGAAGGTGACGAGGACCCGCGCGCGGCCGCCCTTCACCTCGGCGGCGCCGACGCTCTCGCTGCCGCGCACCGCCTCGACGATGCCTCCTTCGACCGGGCCGCGCGTCGAGGTCACGGTGACGTCGAGCGGCACTCCGTCGTCGGGGTCGCCCTCGATGACCTTTCGGTCTGTGCTGAGCTGCGCGGTCGCGCTTCGGACGACCGGCTGGATGGCGGTGGCCTTGCCGAGCGAGTCGCTACCCTCGAATCGCGCCCGCAGCTCGCCCGCGCCGGGTCCGTCGAGCGATGCCGTACTGGCGTCGAAGCGCGCGCGTCCGTCGCCGCCCGTCGGGGCCTCCGCGATGCGGTGGCCGCGCTCGTCCTCGAGCACCACACGCAAGCCCTCCCTGCGGCCCGGTGCGCGCGCGCCGTCGCCACGCTCGAGCTTCAGTGTCACTGCGAGCGCGACCTCGGCCTTGTCGAGGTCGACGTTCGGCGTCGCTGGGTCGAAGCGCAAAATGGGCCGCGCGGGTGGGACCGGCTCCGCGCCGACCGGGAGATCGGTGTCCGTCGCGTCGTGGAGCTTCGACCCGGCGAACGCGGCGTGTACCACGGAGCCCGGCGGCGGCGAGGGCGACAAGGCCACGCAGAACGCGCCCCGCTCGTCGGTCTCGACCGCGATTTCGTTGCCCGTCGTCGCGCGCACCGCGCCGCGCGGGGTCGTGCCGCATGCGCGCACGGAGGGAAGCGGGCCTGGTGCCGCTCCGCGCGGTGCGGCGACGCGCAGCGTGATGCCGGTCGCGCCGAGCGCGCTTTGAGCGTCGTCGTGCAGCTCGCCGCGCACGACCAGCCCGTCCCCGTCTCCCGCTGCCAACGCAGCCTCGAGCTGTGCGCCGCCGCGTACGTGCACTTTGGTCGGCGCCGCCTCGGCGGCTGAGGCGCACAGCATGACCACCCACACCGCGGGCGCCGTCAGCCGAACCCATCGCCCTTCGTCGCCCAGGTTCACGGCGCCATTATTCTGCAGCGCGCTCCCGGATGCCACGTCGCTGTGGTCGCCTGCGCGTGAAGCCTCCGGCCTCCGGATCCTCCGAGCGCGCGTGATGGGTGCGCGCGTCCGGGCGCCCCCGCCTCAAGTCGCCGAGCGAACGACCGTTCGTGTATCTTGCCAACCGATGCGCTGCACCGTCCTTGCCGGCGTCGCAGGGCTCGCCGTCGCGACGCTCACCGCGCCCGCTCGCGCGCAGCCGAGGACCGCCGCCAGCGTCGAGCAGCTCCGCGCGAACGACGACTACCGGATCCGCACGCAAGCCGCGCTGGCGCTAGGCGCTTCCGGTGATGAAGCGGTCGTGCCACCGCTCTGCGAAGCGCTCGCCGGCGACGTCAACGTGGCGGTGAAGGTCGCCGCTGCGGCCGCGCTCGGCAAGCTTTCGAAGCCGTCGGCGCTGCCGTGCCTCGAGGCGGCGTCCGGCAAGGAGCCAGCGCCTTCGGTCAAGGCGCAGATCGCGAGGGCGATCGCGACGCTCAAGAGCGCAGCCGCCGCGAGTGGCCCGCCGCCGTCCCCCGGCCCCGACGCGAAGTTCTACGTGGCGATCGACGTCACGAACAAGACGGCTCGCAAGCCCGAGGACGTCGAAGCGGTCGTCCGTGCGGCGGCCCAGTCGAAGCTGCTCGGCGCGAAGGAGTACGCGGTCGCGCCGAAGGGCGAGACCGTGGGGCAAGGGGGCGCGATCGTGCGCACGAAGAAGCTCAAGGGCTTCTACCTCATCGCGGCCGTCGAGCCGCCCGTCTACGATGGCTCCTCGCTCACGCAGGTCGTCCGCGTGAGCGCGTGGACGTATCCGGGCAAGGCCCTCACGGGTGAGTTCGCCCAGCGCCTCACGCAGAGCGACACACCGACGGCTGATCCGACGAGCGAGCTGGCGCTCATCAAGCTCGGCGTCGAGGGCGCGATCGCCGCGTTCCAGCAGCGCGTCGGGCAGCTGTGAACAAGCGCGGGCCCCGCAGCGAGATGGACGCCGCGGCGGCGGGTTCGTTACGCTGACGACCATGCCCGACGCTCCCGCCGCTTCCCCCTCGGGGCGCACCCAGCGCAGCGCGAGGAACCTGCTGCTCGACCGGAACTTCCAGCTGAAGTACGCCGGGCTGCTGGTCGGCATCGCGCTCCTGCTCTCGGCCGGGCTCGGCGTCTTGCTCTGGAGCACGAGCTCCCAGGCGATCGAGCAGAGCCGCCGCGCTGTGGAGCAGGGGCGCGCGACCGTCCATCAGGGCCAGGAGACCGTCACTCGCGGCCAGCAGCTCTTGGTGCAGAGCCGCAAGGTCAGCCAGGTCGTCGCGATGAACATCGCGAAGGAGTACAAGGACGACCCCGAGCTGGCGAAGACCTTCGGCGAGGCGGCCGCGCGCGACGAGGGGAAGCTCGCCGACGAGCAGAAGCGCCTCGAGGCCGATGCGGCTGCGCTGGGTGAGCGCGCCGCGGCTCTCGAGGCTGGCGCCGCGGACGTCGCCGAGCAGCAGCGACGTCTACTCGTCGGCCTCGTCGCCGGCCTTGCGCTGCTCGTCGTCGCGCTCGGAGCCGTCGGCATCTTCTTCACGCACAAGGTCGCGGGCCCCATTCACAAGATGAAGCGCCTCCTGCGCGAGGTCGGTGAGGGCAAGCTGATCGTCCGCGAGCGTCTGCGCAAGGGTGACGAGCTCCAGCACTTCTTCGAGGCCTTCGAGGGCATGGTCGAGGCGCTCCGTGAGCGTCAGCGCGGTGAGATCGCGCAGATCGACGACATCCTCGCGAAGCTCGACGCCGCGCCCGTCTCGTCGCGCGGGACGAAGGAGCTGGAGCTCGACGGCGTGACGCTGCTCCGCCGAGTTCGTCAGCAGATGCAGGACCAGATCGAGGCGTGAACGCAGGCTAGAACGCGGCCTTGACGTACTCGATGTGAACGCCGCCGTCGGGCTCGAACCGGACGGCCGCCGCGTCGAACCGCATGCGCTCCGCCCACGGCTCACGCGCGAACCGCTGCTGCCAGAGCGCGCGGCCTGCCCGCCTCAGCCGTTCGCGCTTGGCCGCGTCGATGCTGTCCAATGCGCGCTGCCACGACCCGACGCCGCGCGTGCGGACCTCCACGAGGACGACGACGTCGCCTTCTCGGCAAACGATGTCGACCTCGAGCCGCCCCACCCGCACGTTCGTCCCGAGCACGTCGAGGCCGCGCGCCGCGAGCCACTCGATCACCGCCTGCTCCGCGAACCTCCCCAGCTCCGCGCGCGTCGGACCGCCGTTCATGGCCCCCTCCGAAACGCGCGAGCCCCGCGCGCCCCGTGAGAAGGGCGGCGGGGCTCGTCGTTCGACCGGCAGGGATCTACTGAGCCTTGAGACCCTTGCACTGATCCGAGCTGTAGTACCCGCTCACCTGGCACTGGGTGGACTTCACCGAGTCGTAAGCGGTGTTCTGCTTGATGCAGTACTTCCCGGTGATCTGCGGGTCGCTGATGCCGACGTTCTTGCGAATTTCCTTGCACTCGAAGCCCGTCGGGCACTCGCAGAAGTTGAAATTCGGGTCCTCCGGCTGCCCGTCGGCGACGCCGCAGCGGCACGAGCAGTACACCGAGTCGGCAGCGGCGCGGTTCGACTTCGCGTCGCACTGACCGCAGACCGAGTCGACCACCGGCGTGTCCGTCCCCGGGATGCAGCAGTCCTTGTCCTTGTCGCCGTCCTTGCTGTCGCCCGTCTGGCAATTGCCGGCCTTGTGGCAGACGTAGCTCTTGCACTGCTTCGACGAGGCGTCGCAGAAGAAACCGTCCGGGCAGCTCGCGGAGGTGCACTCGCAGAACTTGCCCTCCTTGTTGCAGACCCCGCCGAACGTCTTGCACTCGTCGTTCGACGTGCAGTCCGGGGCGAGCGTGGCCGCCTCGACGCACTTGTCGTCTTTGCTCGCGCAAGGCAGCTTCGGCCCGCAAGCCTCGCGCTTGCGCCCGTCCGCACGGTCGAGCGGTGGCTGGCCGTAGGGGCAGCTCACGCGACCCTGGAAATGATTCACCAGGCAGATGCGCGTCTGGCACTGGAACGAGCGCGACTCGATGTTCTCCTCGGTCACCTTGTAGCCGGCGAACTGGGGGTTGTACTCATCCTCGGGGATGCAAGGGTCACCGACGCCGCCGGACTGGCAAGCGAGGGGCAGGGCACCCATGCCGATGATGCTCAGCACACCCAGCGCGGCGAACAGGCTCGAACGGATCATCAGAACGGGCTCCTTTGCGCTTCGGCGGGGCCGGTCGAGACCGACCGGGGCGACCGGAACGTGGGGCTGGAAACGTGACGGCCAAGCTCGAGGTCGGCCGAGCGTGGACCGCACGGACATTCCGGCGCCCCATCGCGTGAGACTTCCAAGATGAATTCGGGCAGCGGGCCGAACGCTAATCGATTGCGATGAGCAGCGTCAACCCGGATGAGCGAGACTCGCGTCGGTCGGTCGTCGGGACGGGCTCCAGGCCCATTGGTCGGGGGCGCCTCGCGCGGTAAGCTGACCCCTCGGATGAGCGGGCGGCGAAGGGCTCGGGCGGGCTCGCTCCGCCCAAGCGCAGCGGGGCGTTGGTGTCCGAAAGGGATGGCGGGACCGGCCTCGCTCGCGCGGCGCCGCTTGACAAGGCCGGCGGCGCCTTATTACCATCCCGCGGCGCTCTTGAGTATCCGTTGATTCTCATTGATCATTTCTGGTTCTGAGCGCCACGCCGAGCCGGGGCGTCTCCCCCCGCGGCGTCTCCGAAAGCGAGGAACAACGAATGCGGAATCGGCTGGCTGGTCTCTGTCTTGTGGCCTCTGCGCTGCTCCTCGCGCCCGCTGCCGCGGACGCGCAGGGCAAGAAGAAGCCCGTCGCGGCGAAGGACGCGAAGGACACCAAGGGCGACGCCAAGAAGGGCGATAAGAAGGGGGCGGCCGACAAGAAGGGCGACGCCAAGAAGGGTGGCCAGAAGGGGTCTCCGAAAGAGATCTCCCTCGACGACGACACGCCGGCCGACGAGGGGCCGGTCGTCGCGGGCCAGATGACGGAGGAGGCCGCTCAAGGCAAGCGGCTCTTCGATGCCGAGCGCTGGAGCGAGGCCGCGCTGGTGCTCAAGCGCGTCATCGACGGCGAGACCGGCGACGACGAAGGCAACAAGCAGATCGCGCAGTACCACCTCGCGATCGCGCTCTATCGCCTGCAGTTTTACCAGGCGAGCTACGCGATCTTCTCGGAGGTCGCCGACAAGCCGAACCACCTCAAGTTCAACGAGACGCTGCTCTGGCTGTCGAAGCTCGCGACGCAGCTACCCGAGCCGGCTGACATCATCGAGCGCGTCGGCAAGTACAAGACGGAGCAGGTCGCGCGGTTCAACAACCCGCAGCAGCGCGACCTCTACTGGCAGCTCAACTACCTGCTCGGTCGGTACAAGTACCGCAACCGCAACTACGAGGAGGCCATCAGCCTCTTCGACAAGGTCGACGCGAAGAGCAAGTACCACGTGCAGGCCCAGTTTTTCTCGGGCATCTCGTACGTGCAGCTCCGCAAGTCGGTCCCCGCGGTCAAGTCGTTCCAGAAGATCGTCACGGCGATCGACGACGGCGTCGAGGGCGTCGACGACGAGGCGCGCATGCGCGACCTCGCGTTCCTCTCGATGGCGCGCACGTACTACTCCGCGTCCGTTCGCCTCGATGAGAACAACGCCCCGACCATCGACTCGCAAAAGCTGAGCGCCGCGGTCAAGTACTGGAACCGCGTGGACGTCGGTAGCGAGTACTGGCTCGACGCGCTCTTCGAGGAGTCGTGGGCGTACTTCATGGCCGGCGACTACCCGCACGCCCTCGGCAACATCCACACGATCGAGGCGCCTTACTTCCCCAACTCGTTCTACCCCGAGGCGACGATCCTCAAGGCCGTCATCGCCTTCACCATCTGCCAGTACGAGGACGCGACGACCGTCGTCGCGCAGATGAAGAAGAAGTACGAGCCCATCAAGAAGGAGCTCGAGGCGATCCTCAACCGCTTCAAGGGGGAGGGCAGCGAGCAGCAGTTCTTCCAGTTCATGAAGGACGTTCGCGCCGGCAAGGCGAACCTTTCCCCGCAGGTCAAGCCCGTCGTCGAAAACGCGCTCTCCGACCGTCAGCTCCTCCGCAACCTTGAGTACGTCCGCGTGCTCGACGAGGAGGACGCGCGGTTCAAGAAGGCGCCGGCGAGCTTCAAGAACTCGCCTCTCGGCGGTGACGTCAACGACGCGCTGAATCTCGCGCGCGATCTCGCGATCCGAAACGCCGGCACGCTCGCTCGCGAGCGCTACCAGCGCAACCTCGACGAGCTCAACGAGCACCTGCGCGACGCGCAGAAGATCCTGATCGACGTCACGAACGCCGAGCGCAACAAGCTCGACCAGGCCGTGGTCAGCGGCCAGTTCTCGAAGGAGGACGCCCTGACCTTCGGCGTCGTCAAGCCCGACGACGAGCACGTGCTGTGGCCGTTCGACGGCGAGTACTGGCGCGACGAGCTCGGCTTCTACCGCCAGGTGGTCACGTCGAAGTGCGGCAAGTGACGATCCGCTTCGCCGGGCTTACCTGACCCCCGTCCGCCCGCGCCGTCGGAGCTGGCGCGGGCGGGCGGGGTCGACGATTCAATGCGCTCCTCGCCGGGGGGCTAGGGCAGCGCATCCGATTTCAGCGCGAGTATCGGTCCAACCGACGGAGAACAAGATGAACGGGTCCAAACTGGGTGTGCTGCGAGCGATCCGCTTGACAGCGGGGGCGGCGGCCTTGGCGTGGGGCGCGTCCGCTGGTCCGGTCGAGGCGGCCGACGCATGCATCTCGCAGCAGGCGAAGGATGCGATCGCGGCTTGCCCGGGCGGAAAGCTCGAGCAAAACGTCACGAAGAAGCCTCAGGTGAGCTTCAAGTCGGCGCCTTTGGCGGTCGATCTGAAGAAGGGCAACCAGCAGACGAAGCCCAACAACCCGACGCAGTCGATGACGTCGGCCCAGCGTGACGAGAGGCGCAACCGCCTCGCGGCGCGCTCGCGTCAGCTGCTGGTGACCGAGATCCAGGGGCTCGAGAGCCTGTTCGCTTCGACGCCGAAGAACGCTCCCGATCGTCCGAAGCTCATGCGCCGCCTCGCCGAGGGGTACGTCGAGCTCGAGTCCGCCGCGTTCCGCGACAAGACCGAGAACCAGATCAAGGCCGACGAGGCCAAGGCGAAGAGCCCCGGGCAGGTCGCTGGCTTCCAGGGCGAGGTGGGCAAGGCGGGGAAGATCCTCGATGCCGCTCGTCAGGCCGCGATCAAGTACTACACGCAGCTGAAGACCCAGTACCCGAAGTGGTGCCAGAACTCGAACAGCGCAAACCCGTCGCAGAGCACGGGCTGCACCGACGAGGTGCTCTACTACCTCGCGTACGAGTACGAGCAGGCGAACCAGCTCGATCCCGCGCGCAAGGTCTACTTCGAGCTCATCCAGAACTGGCCGCAGTCGAAGTTCATCCCGAATGCGTACCTCGCGTTCGGTGAGCTCTTCTTCAACGAGGCGCAGGGCGACCCGTCGAAGTGGCCGCTCTGCGAGCAGAGCTACACCGAGGTCATCAAGTATCCGCCGCCCGAGAACAAGGTCTGGGGCTACGCGCACTACAAGCTCGCGTACGTCTACTGGAACAAGGGCGACTTCGCGCGCGCGATGTCGGAGTTCAAGAAGACGATCGACTACGGGCAGCAGTACTCGCAGCTCCCGAATGCGAAGGAGCTCGCTCTGTCCGCTCGGCGCGACATCGTCCCGATCTACGCGCTCGCGGGTGATCCGAAGCGCGCGTACGACTTCTTCCATCCCCTGTCCGGTGACTCGGGGGTGAACAACGAGAAGACGTACAAGATGATGGACGACCTGGGGCAGAACTACCTCGACACCGGTCACTACGAGGAAGGCATCGCGCTCTACCAGGACCTGATGAACCGCGACCGGGGCGAGAAGTACTGCGCCTACCAGGGTCACGTCGCCGAGGCGACGCTCGCGATGAAGTCCGGCAAGAAGGACCAGATCGTCGGGGAGTTGAACCGGATGGTCGAGGTCCGGAACAAGTTCATCAAGGAAGACCGTTCCCCGGATTCGAAGCTCAAGTGCGACAACGTCACCGCGGATCTGCTCGCAGAGACGGCGATGGCGTGGCACCTCGAGGCCGTTGGCTCGGGCGGCGTTCGCGGCACCGGCGACAAGAAGACGATGGCCCTCGCGGCCGACCTCTACAAGAAGGTCGTCGACAACTTCAAGCAGGAGGACTTCGCCAAGTTCGAGTTCCCCCGCATCGTGAAGGAGGACTGGCCGTCGATCTTCAAGATCAAGTACGCGATGGCCGACTTGCTCTACTTCCAGAAGGACTGGGAGAAGTGCGGTCCCGCGTTCGACTCCGTCGTCGCCGAGAACCCGAACGGCCCGCAGGCGGCCGAGGCCGCGTACGCCGCGGTGCTCTGCTACCAGAACATCTACACGGCGACCCACCAGAAGGGTGAGGACAAGAAGGGCACGGGCAACCTTCCGACCAACGCGACCGGAAAGAAGAAGGACGACAAGAAGGTCGCCGACAAGGCCAAGTTCGCCGCCAAGGACTTGACCGACAACCAGAAGGGGATGCTGACCGCCTTCAACCGGTACATTTGCTACATCAAGCCTCCCGCCGGCGACAAGGAGGCGATGGACAACTACGTCGAGGTCAAGTATGCGCGCGGCCGCACGTACTTCGAGGCGCAGCACTGGGAGGAGGCTGCGCTCGCGTTCCGCGAGGTCGCGATGACGCACTCCGACAAGGACGTCGGAATCTACGCGACGCAGCTCTACCTCGAGTCGCTCAACATCCTCGGCACCAACTCCGACCCGCCGCGCGCGAGCTGCTACGACTCGATGGCGGAGGACGTCCCGCAGTTCATCAAGCTCTACTGCGAGGGCGGCAGCGCGAAGAACAACGCCGAGCAGTGCGGCACGCTCATCCAGATCCAGCGCGACATCGAGCGCCTCCGTGCCGAGAAGGCCGTCGAGGCCGGTGGCGCCGGTGGTCCGGACGCCCCGAAGAATTTCGAGAAGGGCGCCGGGATCTACATGGAGATCTGGAAGAAGTACGGGGAGGCCGCCTGCGAGGCGAAGCAGCCCGCGTGCAGCCGGATGGAGGAGGTCCTCTACAACGCGTCGAAGGCGTATCAGGCTGGCCGCTTCGTGATGAAGTCGGTGTTGGTCAAGAAGATCCTGATCGACCCGAAGTACAACCTGAATCAGACCGAGCTCGGCAAGAAGGCCGTGTACGAGATCGGCGGTAACTACCAGGCCATCGCGGTCTATGACGAAGCCGCCCGCTGGTACGAGCTGTTCGCGACGGCGAACCCGAAGATGGAGAAGGCGCCCGATGCCCTCCAGGACGCCGTCATCCTGCGGCTAGGCCTCGGTCAGGAGGACCAGGCCATCAGGGACGCCGAGCTCTTCAACAAGAACTACGGCACGTCGAAGGCGGCGCAGTCGGCCCAGATCGCCTTCGCGATCGGCGCGCACTACGCCGAGAAGGAAGACTGGGATCAGGCTCGCAAGCGCCTCTCGTCGGCGATGAACCTCATCGACAAGAGCGCAAACCTCGACGTGCAGATCCAGGCGCACGCGCTGCTCGGCCGCGTCTTCGCCCGCATCAACAACGTCAGCGGCGCGACGCCCGAGTACAACAAGGTCCGCGATCGCTGGAAGGACCCGGCCGCGGCCGTGAAGAAGATCGAGTCGACCGGCGGCGACGAGCGCCGCGTCGGAAAGGCCCTGACGGCCGTCGGCGAGGCGATGTTCTTCTTCGCCGAGCAGAAGCGGAAGGAGACCGAGAAGGTCCGCTTCCCCGAGTACAAGGGCTCCGGGGTGCGTGACGACGTGATGAAGCACATCAACACGAAGGTCACGGACTGGGTGAAGAAGAAGCGCGGCGCGATCGAAGATACCGACAAGGAGTATCAGAAGATCATCAAGCTCGAGCCCGCGCCGCCTCCGCAGTGGGTCATCGCCTCCGGCGCGCGCGTCGGGACGATGTGGGGAAAGTTCGTTGCCGAGTTCCGCGCGGCTCCCATCCCGAAGGAGTGGAAGGGCCATGGCGTCGTGCCCGGCACCGCCGACCTGACCTACGACGAGCTCCGCGGCGAGTACTACTCGAAGCTCGACGAGGCGAGCGAGCCCCAGAAGCTCGCCGCGAAGGGCGCCTTCAAGACCTGCCTCGACCTCTCGGTCAAGTACCAGTACTTCGACGAGTACTCGCGGGACTGCGAGAAGTGGCTCTCGAAGAATTTCGGCGCCGAGTACCACCTGATCGACGAGTTCCGCGGGGCTCCGAACCGCGTCAACTCGGCCCTCTCCGACAAGCCGCTCGCCCTCAACCTCGACGGCACGCCGTTCCACTCCGAGGCGCCGCCGGCGGCGGAGCCTGCGAAGGGTGACGAAAAGGGCGGCGACGCCAAGGACGACGGGAAGTCGGACGGTGGCGACGAAAAGGGCGTGTCGAAGGAGAAGGCGGCCCTGAAGAAGGCCACCACGAAGAAGAAGTGAGGAGCCGAACCATGAAGACGATAGCGACGACGTTGATGGCGGCGCTCCTCGCGGTGGGCGCGGCGGCCTGCGGTGGAAGCGCTGCGGTGGGCGGCCCGGGGGTCAAGGACCCGGGCGGGGTGAAGGACTCGAAGGGCCAGGCCGTCACGGAGGCTGCGGCGAACCGCTTCAAGTCCGCTCTCGACGCGATGACTCAGCACGACAAGGCCAACGACTGGGACGACGCGGCGTGCACCAGCACGGCTCAGCTGTTTCTGGCCGCGGCCAAGGAGCAGGGGGACAAGACCTTCAACGAGGCGGTCTACGACGCGGGCGTCGCGTATCAGCGCTGCAAGAAGGACGCGGACGCGAAGGCGCTCTTCAAGCAGGTGACCGACAAGGACTCGAAGTTCCATCGCGCTCGCGTTCAGCTCGCGCTGTATGCGTTCGCCGAGTCCGGCGAGAAGGACGTCGACGGCGCGCTGCGAGAGATGAAGCAAGCCGTCGCGGACGCCCAGTACCAGAATGTCGAGGCGCTCGTGTACACGGCGATGTTCCAGATGCGACGGAACTCGCAGTCGGCGGACGACGACGGAGCGAACGACTTCGAGCGCGCTCGGAAGAACCTGCAGCGCGCGCTCGCCGTCGACGACACGTACATGCCGGCCTTCAACCAGCTCGCGCTGTACTACCTCGAAGCGGCACGGCAGAAGGCGGGCCGGCAGTCGACGCGGCGTATCGCCATCGGCGCTGCCAAGAAGGAAAAGAAGGTCGACACGCAGGCGCTCGACCTCGCGGAGCTGGTCACCACGCAGGCCATTCGCAAGAGCGCCACCTACGCGCCGATCTTCAACACGGCCGGCATGATCAAGGTCGAGCTCGGGAACCTGAACTCCGCGGTGCAGGCCTTCAACACCGCGCGGAAGCTCGACCCGACCTTCTACGAGGCGCAGATGAACTTCGCGGCCGTGAACCTGCAGTTTCGCGGGTTCGAGCAGGCCGAGGAGGCGTACCGCGCGGCACTGAAGATGCGCCCGAACGACTACGACGCGCACCTCGGCCTCGCGCTGGCCCTGCGCGGCGGGACGAACGACGCGAACTTCGACAAGAGCGTCCCGGCCGCCGCGGCCGAGCTCGACGCGGCGAAGAAGATCGCGCCGGACCGACCGGAGGCCTACTACAACGACGCGATCCTGACCCAGGAGTACAAGGCCAAGAGCGGCGCGGCGAACAACGAGGCCAAGCTGAACGAGGCCAAGGGGCTGTTCGGACAGTTCATTCAGAAGGCCGCTTCCGACCCGGTGTTCGCCGATGCGGTCAAGCGCTCGAAGGAGCGCATGGCTGAAATCGACCAGATCATCGCCTTCAACAAGCAGACCGAGGCCGAGCGCAAGGCGGCCGAGGCCGACATGAAGCAGAAGGAGGCCGAGGCGATGGTCAAGGGCGAGGGCGAGGCCGGCGGCGGAGAGCCGAAGCCGGAGGACAAGCCTGCCGGAGAGCCGAAGCCGGAGGACAAGCCCAAACCCTGAGGCGAGCTTCGCTCGCAATCGAGAAGCGCCGCTCCCGGAAGCTTGGGGGCGGCGTTTCTTTTTTGTGAGATTCTTGGGAACCCTTTCGGGGGCGCGGTGTCGCTGGGTTGGTTGCAGGTTTCGACTGACGAAATGCTTCGCTCCGATCCCAAATCGCGTTGACCCGACCTCGCGAGAGGTAGTACACTCATACTGTAATCAGGGCAGATTCTTTCGAGGAGGCTGTACCGATGTTGAGGTCGACTCGGTTGGGTGCTGGGGTCATTGCGGCCGTCGCCGTGCTTCTTGTCAGCTCGTTTGCGCTGGCTCAGCCCAAGAAGGGCAAGGAGGACGGATACGGCTACGAGTTCACGGACGACCCGCTGAACGCAGGCGGGTTCGGGCCGAACGACGCGACGATTCGCGTCCGTCCGGGGCCGGTGCGCACCACGCTCATCCGCCCCAGGACTTCCTTCGTTCCTGAGATGCTGAAGTCGGTCGAGAATCTCTGAGGTTCAGGGAAGGTCGCGGCGGCTATGCCGTCGTTGCCAGCGCCCGCGCCGGGCGGTGAGCGGACGCCAAACTCGAACCCGGGAGAGCCGGGTTGTTTCGGAAGGCTGGACGGACGATGGAAGGCAAGCAGAAGGTCGCTATCACGTTTGCGCTGTATCAGAACGGCGCGCTCGTTCGCCGCGAGACGGTGACACAGGACATCGTCAAGGTCGGCAAGGACGCGAAGAGCCATTTGCGCGTCGACGACGAGCTGGCTTCCCGGATGCACGCGGTCATCGAGGTGGCGTCGCCTGCCGACATCACCCTCATCGATCTCGGCAACGAGCCGGGCACGATGGTGAACGGCGCGCGGGTCAACAAGTGCAAGGTCGGCCCCGGCGATCAGCTCCAGATCGGCGGAACGACGATCGTGCTCGAGAAGGCCGAAGCGGTTGCCGTCGCCGCGGCCGCGCCGCCCTCTGCGCCCGGAGCTGGGGCTCCGATGGCGGTCCCGTCGAACCCGTTTGCCGCGGCGGCGCCGGTCGCAGTCTCGTCGAACCCGTTTGCTGCGGCTGCGCCGGTCGCGGTGCCGTCGAACCCGTTTGCTGCGGCTGCGCCGAACCCGTTTGCCGCCGCTGCGCCGAACCCGTTCGCGGCTGCTGCGGCCCCGCCGAACCCGTTCGCGCCGGCAGGGGCCGATCCGTTCGGCTTCAACAGTCCGTTCGCCCCGCCACCGGCGGCCGACGAGGTCCCGCACGATGCGCCCGAGGGCTCCTACACCTACGCGATCGTCAAGCACGGTCCGGAGGTGACGGCGGACGAGACGGAGACGTCGGCGACGTCGGTCGAGGTCATGATCCTCTGGGGCTCGACGACGCTGCACGTGTCGCATCTGACGCCCCCTCGCTCGTTCTACGTTGGCGAAGAGGAGGGGAAGAACTTCACCTGCGACTATTTCATCCCGGCGGAGAAGATTGGGACGACCCGTGCGCCCGTCGTGCTGGCCGAGCGCGGTGGCTCGGTCGCGGTGGTGCTCCTGCCCCGCGCGACGGGTACGGTCGAGATCGCTGGGCAGCCGAAGATGACGGTCCAGCAGGCGATCGAGACGGGGCGTGCGCAGCCTTGCGCCGAGCTCTCCGGCGCCCACCAGATCTCCCTCCCCAACGGGTCGAAGGCGCGCATCGAGGTTGGCAACATCGTCTTCCAGGTGTCTGCCGTGAATGCGGGCAAGGTGGTCGCCGGTCACCTCGTGCTCGACACGGCGGGGCTGCTTTACACCGGGCTCTCTGCGGCCGTGCACCTCGGCCTCATCGCGGCCTTCGCGTTCTTCATGCCTCCGCTCGGTGCGACGGACGAGGACGGGATCTCGGCGGACCAGCAATTCCTTCTTCAGCAGTACCTTCAGGCAGCAGCCGAAAAGGAGATGGAGGAGAAAGAGACCGAGCAGGTTACCGAGAACAACGCCGACAATAAAGAGGGCGGCACCGGGACTCGCGCCAAGGGCGAAGAGGGCTCGATGGGCAACCCGAACACCAAGGCGACCGGCAACAAGTTCGGCGTGCAAGGGCCGCAGGACAACGCAGACCCGCACATCGCCCGCCAGGCCGCTCTCCGTGACGCCGCCGAGTTCGGCATGATCGGTTTGCTCAATGCCGGAGCCGGTGGCGACCCGAATGCGCCGACCGCGCCGTGGGGCCGCGATGAGTCGCTCGGCAACGACGCGCTCAGCGCGCGCGGCAACATGTGGGGCGACCAGATCGGCGACTCGTTCGGCGCGGGCGGCCTCGGTCTCTCCGGCATCGGCGAGGGCGGTGGCGGTCGCGGCGAGGGCATCGGCCTCGGCAACATCGGCACCATTGGCCACGGCGCCGGCACCGGCACCGGGCAGGGTTTCGGCTCCGGCCACGGTCGCCTCGGCGGGTCGCATCGCGCGAAGCCTCCGCAGGTGCGCATGGGCGCGACGAGCGTCAGCGGTCGCCTGCCGCCCGAGGTCATTCAGCGTATCGTTCGTCAGAACTTCGGCCGGTTCCGTCTGTGCTACGAGAACGGCCTTCGCAACAACCCGAACCTCCAGGGTCGCGTCGGCGTGCGCTTCGTCATCGGTCGGGACGGCGCCGTGTCGAACGTGGCCAACGGTGGCTCGGACATGCCCGACTCGGGCGTCGTGTCGTGCGTGGTCCGCGCGTTCTACGGCCTGTCCTTCCCGCAGCCGGAGGGTGGCATCGTGACGGTCGTCTATCCGATCATGTTCAGCCCTGGCGGCTGACGCGGTCGAGTTCGGGCGTGCCCTTCGGGGAGCGCCGCACCAGGAGCGCCTCGCGGACTTCGCGGGGCGTTCCCATTTTGTCCGCGAGGCTCGCCTCGACCCGACGGCGCGGCGCATCGGCGTGCTCGTCGGCGGCTCAGGACAGGCTCGCGATGCTCTCCGATGAGCCTGGACTTCGGCGCTTCGGTCCGCCTATCCTCGCGCCGCCCGTGACAGCATGGTGTCGCACGTAGAACGTGGCCGTCTGCCGGGGCAGCCCCAGCGGACGTAGCCCTCGGCTCAAGCAACCCGTCGTAGCTGGTGCCGCGTCCGAGAGCGGCGCGTCCGCCTGTGGCCAGGGGCGCTCAGACCGTGACCGGACGCGCGCGTGGTTTCCCTCAGGAAAGGATGAACTCTCAATGAAGCTCGGTGTTGCCGTCGTGTCGGCCTGCTTGATGGTGTCGAGCGTCCTCGGGCTGGGCTGCAACCGCAACCGCCAGGAGGCCGTCATCATGGCCAACGACGCGGACAAGATGATCGCGCTGAACCCCGCGGGCGCCGCCACGAAGTACGAGCAGGCGACGAAGCTGGACCCGACGAATCACCGCATCTTCTTCAAGCTCGCGATGGCGTACCGGAAGACCGAGGACTGGGACAAGGTCGCGTCGGCGCTGTCGCGCGCGGTTCAGATTGCTCCCAAGTACGCGAACTACTGGTTTGAGCGTGGCTACGCCCTCGAGATGCAGGCCAAGAAGAAGGTCATCACGTACGAGGAGGCCAAGGAGCCGTTCCAGAAGTGCGTGCAAGCGGACCCGAACTTCGCCGATTGCTACGAGGAGCTCGGCAACGTCTTCCTGTGGACCGACGACGAGCAGAAAGCGCTCGAGAACTACACGAAGGCGATCGAGCACGACCCGACGCAGATCCGGTACTTCGCGACGGTCGCCGACCTCTACCTTCGGCTCGGCTTCGTGAAGGAGGCCGAGCAAGTCCTCAAGGACGCCAAGGGGTTCGCCAAGCCGAACGACAAGGCGCTGTATGGCGTCCACGTGCTGCTCTCGCAGGTCTACCAGGAGCGCGATCAGACGAACGAGATGGTCACGGAGCTCGAGGCCGCGAAGGCGGTCGTGGGCGGTGAGGGCTCCGAGGCCGTGCAGATCTTGTTCAACCTGGGCAGCACCTACGCCCAGCTGAAGCCCCCGCGCACGCAGGAGGCCATCCAGATGCTCAAGGGCTTCACGCAGCGCGCTTGCAAGGGCGCGAAGGCCGCGCAGTACAAGACGGAGTGCGAGACGTCGCAGTCGCTCGTCGCCAGGCTTGGCGGCACGATGCAGTAGCGTCGCGTCGCTCGTTCGCCCCATTCGTTCGAGATTGATAGGTCGGGCCGGTGGTCGAGGGATTCATGGATCGTGCGCAGCGTCTGAAGGTTCTCGAGTCGGTTCGTGATTGGCAGGGGCTCGCCGAGGAGCTCGAGCGGGGGATAGGCGCGGAAGCGGATGCGATCGCCAAGGCCGCCTTGCATCTTCGGCTCGGCCGCCTCCTCGAGGAGAAGTTCCTCCAGGCCGTGAAGGCGCTGAAGCACTTCCAGGATGCGTACAAGCTCAACCCGAGCCTGACCGAGGCCCTGAGCGACGCGCGCGCCATCTACTGGGCCTTGGGGAAGACCAACATGGCTCAGAAGCTCCTCGATCTCGAGCTGAAGGCAGCGCCGGATGGGCCCATCGCGGCCGCGTTGCTGATCGAGCTCGGGGACGTGCTCTGCGATGCCGGGGACTACGAGCGCGCCGCGGCTACCTATGCCAAGGCGCTCGGCGCTTCGGCAGGAACGAGCGACGACGCGCGCGCCTGTCTCGAGGACGTCCAGCTCGACGCGAGCACGTGGGAGACGCACCTGCTCGAGCTGCTGGATGCGCCTCCGGCGGATTCCGTGACGGCTGCGCGCCGCTACCTGCGGGGGGCGCGGATCGCGCGCCGGTTCGCGCCGGGGGAGGTCGCAGGGCTGCTCGCGCGGGCGTACGAGGCCGACCCGACCGACAAGCAAGCGGCCGCGCTTTACGAGGGCCTTCTCGTCGAGGAGGAGCGCACGGCGGCGATCGAGGAGACGCAGCGCGAAGTGCTCGCGAGGCTCGCGGGCAGGGAGCGTGCCGCGGCGGCGTTCCGATACGGAGTTCGCTGGGCCACGCGGCACCAGAACGTCGAGAGCGGGGCGAAGTTCCTGGCGGAGTCGCTCGACCTCGACCCCTCGAACGAAGCGGCATTCTCGTACCTTCGCGAACTGTGGGGGGCGAAAGAGGGCGACTGGGAGCGCGTCGTTGCGCTCGCCGAGTCGACGGCCAAGGGGGCCTCGGCGTCGCCGTTCCTTCTCGCTCAGGCGGGCACGATCCTGTGGCGCAACGTCGGAGACCTCATGCGCGCGCGCGCGTGGTTCGAGCGGCTCGCCACGGTCGCGCCCGAGCACCCGAGCCTGCTCGCTTTCGAGGCGCAGATCGGTCAGGCGCTCGCGCGCAGCGGCGCGGTCGGCGTCGAAACGACGCCCGAGTCGAGCGCGCAGGATGATTCTGACCTGGCCGAAGAGATCAGCGAGCTCGAGGTCGAACTCGAGCCTGCGGCCCCCGCCGAGATCGTGCCCGAGCCGCCCGCTCCTGCGCCGGCCGCGTCTGTTCCGGAGCTCGCGGTGGCAGCGGTCGTCGCGTCGGCTCCGGTCGTCGTCGAAGCGCCACACGTCGTCGAGGCCCCGCCGGCGTCGACACCCGCACCCGTCTCGGTGAAGGCGGCCGCGTCGCCGGAGAAGATCGAGGAGCTCCGCGCCAAGGCCGCCAAGCAGGAGCAGGCCAAGCGCTACAACGAGTACGTCAAGACGCTCGTCGAGCTCGGCGATGCGCTCGACGACCGAGACGAGAAGGTGGCGACCTACCTCAAGGCCGCCGACCTCTACACGACCAAGTTCTCGAACGCCGCGGAGGCGGTCAAGGCGTACGAGGCCATCCTGCACATCGAGCCGGAGCACGCGGCGTCGATCGAGTACCTGAAGCAAGCGTACGAGAAGCGGCGAGACTGGGAGAAGCTCATCGGCTTGATGAAGCGCGAGGCGGGGGCGTTGGCCACCGGCGCGATCCGAGGGGCGAAGTTCCTCGAGATCGCGAAGCTTGCGACCGAGCGGGTGAAGAAGCCCGAGGTGTGCGTCGACCTGTGGAACGAGGTCATCGCCAACGACGCCGAGAACGGTGAGGCGCTGGCCGCGCTGGCCGGGCTGCACGAGCGCGCGCGCGATTGGCACGCTCTCGCTGCCGTCCTCGAGAAGGAAGTCGAGGTCACCTTCGACGGGACCGCGAAGCAAAACGTCTACGCGAAGCTCGGGCAGCTCTACGGCGAGCGGCTCAACGACGACGCTGCGGCGGTGGAGGCGTGGCAGAAGCTGCTGGCGCTGAACCCGCAAGACCGCAAGGCGCAGGAGGCCCTCAAGAAGAAGTACCTCGTCCTTGGACGCTGGGACGACCTGGAGGTCTTCTACGCCGAGAGCGGGAAGTGGGACGAGTTCATTCGCGTCCTCGAGTCGCAGGAGCAGAAGGAGACGGAGGACGCCGCGAAGGTCGGCCTCCTCATGAAGACCGCCGAGCTCTGGATCACGCAGAAGGGGAAGGCCGACCGTTCCGCGCGTGCCTACGAGAAGGTGCTCTCGATCGACGCGACGCACCTCGCGGCTGCGGTTGCGCTCATCCCGATCTACACGACCGCAGGCAACAGCAAGGGCCTGGCGGGCGCGATCGAGGTCAAGCTCCAACACGACCTCGACGTCGACGCGCGCATCGCCCTGCTGCGCGAGGTGGCCGCGCTGTACGAGACGAAGCTCAAGGAGCCTGCGCGCGCTTTCGAGCGGTTCCTCTCGGCGTTCGAGCTCGCTCCGGGGGACGCACAGTCGGTCTCGGACGTCGAGCGAGCGGCGCGGGCCACGTCCGGCTGGGATGCCCTCATCGCGTCGTACGAGCGGGCCATCGCGACCGCTCACGCACAGGGGGACGTCGTCCTCGGCATCGACCTGCGGCTCTGCCTCGGGCGGGTGCTGCTCGATGAGGTGAAGCGGACGGACGACGCGCTCGCGCAGTATCGCGAGGTGTACGAGGCGGACGGCGAGAACGACGCCGCGATCACCGCGCTCGAGCGCATCTACCGGGAGACGGCTCGCTTCGCTGATCTGCTCGGCATCTTCGAGAAGAGGCGCGACCTCGAGCGAGACTCCGAGGCTCGCAAGCCCATCCTCTACGCGATCGCCGAGCTCTACGAGAAGCAGCTCGCTGATCGTCACAAGGCCGTCGACACCTACAGCCAGGTGCTCGACGACGAGCCGATGGACGCGCAGGCGCTCGAGGCGCTCGATCGGCTCCACGGGGAGCTCTCCGCGTGGGCACCGTACGTAGACGTGCTGCGCAAGCGCATCGAGCTCGACCTCGGGGAGGCCGTGCTCATCGACCTGAAGATGCGCCTCGGTGCGTCACTCGAGAAGCACCTCGGCGACGCCGCTGGCGCGCTCGAGAACTACCGCGAGGTGCTGTTCCTCGATGCGTCGAACGAGCCGGCGCGCCTCGCGCTCGAGGCGCTGCTCGACAACGCCGAGCTCGCCGCCGAGGCAGCGTCGATCCTGCAGGAGATCTACGAGGCGCGTGCCGAATGGGAGAAGCTCATCCGGGCCCTCGAGATCCTCGCGGCGGCGGAAGGGGAGACGAGCCGGCGGGTCTCGCTCCTGCGCAAGATTGCGCGCGTCGCCGGTGAGAACGTCGGCGACCTCGGGCGGGCGTTCGATGCCCAGTCGAGGGCGCTGAAGGAGGACCCGTCGGACGCGATCACGCGCGCCGAGCTCGAGGCGCTCGCCGACAAGTCCAGCACGTGGACCGCGCTCGATGCCGTGTTCGGCGAGATCGCCGGCGCGCTCGAGGACGCGAGGCTCGCGCGCGAGTACTGGATGCGCCTTGCGGCGATCCACGAGCGGCTCGGCAAGATCGACGACGCCGCGGCCGGGTATCGCAAGGTCCTCGCGATTGAGCCCGGCGACGCAGACGCCCTCGGCGCGATGGATGCGTTGTATCGGCGCACGGAGCGGTACACGGACCTCATCGCGGTGTTCCGCATGCGCATCGAGCTTGCGCAGGACGATCGCGAACGCGAAGCGCTCTTCGCCCAGATGGCTGAGGTCTACGAGGCCCGCCTCGCGGCGCCGGCCGACGCCATCGCGGCCTATCGCGAGGTGCTCGCGTTCGACGACGCGAGCGTCGTCGCGCTCGAGGCCCTCGACGGGCTCTTCACTCGCCAGGGGCTGTGGGACGAGCTTGCCGACAATCTCGAGGCGCAGCTGCGGCTCGCGACCGACGAGCACGCCCAGACCAAGCTGATGCTCCGGCTCGCCGCCCTGCGCGAGCTGAAGATGAGCCAGATCGAGCCCGCGATCGAGACGTACCGTCAGGTGCTCGAGCGCGATCCGACGAGCGCCGACGCGCTCGCCGCGCTCGAGCGGCTCGGGCTCACGCCCGAGTACGAGCTCGCGATCGCCGAGATCCTCGAGCCGCTGTACCGCGCGGCCGGTGACTATCAGAAGCTCATCGGTGTCCACGAGGTGCAGGTCCGTCGCTGCGACGACGTCGCTCGGCGGGTCGAGCTGCTCCACCAGATCGCGCTGCTTCATGAGGAAGCGGGTGGCGACCTTCCGGCTACGTTCGACACCTACGCGCGTGCACTCGCCGAAGATCCGGCGTCGGAGCCTTCACAGGAGGGCATCGAGCGCTTGGCGCGCGCCACGGGCCGCTTCGCGGACCTCGCGCGCGTGTTCGAGACGCTCGGTGCAGCGCAGGCCGACGTCGAGCTAGGGACGGCCCTGTTCGTGATGAGCGCTCGCGTCCACGAGGCCGACCTCGGGGACATCGAGGCGGCGGTCCGGCACTACCGGCGCGTGCTCGAGCTCGACCCGAAGCACCTTGGCGCGGCCGACTCGCTCGACCGCATCTTCAGGAACGCCGAGCGCTATCAGGAGCTGTCCCAGGTCCTCCAGCAGAAGGCCGAGATTCTCGACGACGTCGGAGAGAAGAAGGCAGCTCTTTACCAGGCGGCGTCGATCGAGATCGATGTCCTCGAGCGCGCGGACGAGGCGGTCGCCGCTTACCTCAAGGTGCTCGAGCTCGACGCCGAGGATCTCCACGCGATCGATGCGCTCATCAAGCTCCACCTCGGCCTGTCGCGCTGGCAGGACCTGCTCGCGATGTACGTGCGCAAGGTCGAGCTCGCTGGCGATCCGGAGGAGAAGAAGCGCATCTACTACCAGATCGGCGCGGTCTACGAGCACGAGCTGGGCAACGTCGCGGCGTCGATCGACACGTACCAGCACGTGTTGGAGCTCGATCCCGATGATCTAGCGGCGCTCGGTCGGCTCGACGTTCTGTACCAGGCAGCGAAGAACTGGCCCGAGTTGCTCACCGTGCTGCAGCACGAGGCCGAGCTCGCCGGGGACCCCGCCGAGTCCGTCAGCTACCAGTACCGCATCGCCGAGCTGTACGAGCGCCACCTGGACGACCTCGCGCGGGCGCTCGAGCTGTATCGGGAGCTCCTGCAGCAGGCGCCTGACCATCAGCCGACCATCGATGCGCTCGAGGGCATCAAGGGCGGAACGCGCGACCCGCTGGGCGCGGCGCAGGTTCTCGAGTCGATCTACGACGCATCCGGAGAGTGGGCGCGGCTCGTCAGCGTGCTCGAAGTACAGGTCGCAGCGGCGGACGATGCCTACCAGAAGGTGGATCTTCTGCACCGTATCGCGCGGTTGCACGAGGAGATGCTGAGCGACCACCGCGCGGCGTTCGACACGTACGCGCGCGCGGTCGCGCTCGACAGCGCGAACGAGGAGTCGCTGTCGAACCTCGAGCGGCTCGCCATGGTGGTCGACCGTTGGCGCGACGTGGCCGCGTTGTACGACGTCGAGCTGGCGAAGCTCGCGGGCGACCCCGACCGCTTCGTCGAGCTCGGCTCGAGGCTCGCACAGATTTTCGAGACGCAGCTCGAGGACGTCGAGAGCGCGATCGGTCGCTACGGGCAGGTGCTCGGCGCAGAGTCGGACAACTCGTCCGCGCTGCGCGCGCTCGACCGGCTCTACTCGCTCACGGAGCGGTGGCCGGAGCTGGCTCGAACTCTGGTGCGAGAGGCCGAGGTTTCGCAGTCTCCCGACGAGATCCTCGAGCTGAGGCACCGGCTTGGCGAGGCCTATCAGACTCGCATGAACGACCTCGGCGCCGCGATCGGCGCGTACCGCGAGGTGCTCAATTCGGCCCCCGAGCATGCGCCGACGCTCGCGGCCCTCGAGGGCCTCTTCGCGGCGGGCGTTCGGCAGAGCGAGATCGGCGAAATCGTCGCGCCGCTCTACGAGGCGGCGGGCGAGTGGGAGAAGCTCGCCGGCGTGCTGGAGGCCGAGCTCGCGCACCTGACGGAGGCGGGCGCTCGGCTCGCGCTGTACTACCGCATCGCCGAGCTGCACGAGGAGCGGCTCGTCTCGCTCGACGGCGCACTCGGCGTCTTCGTTCGCGCGCTCAAGGAGTTCCCGGCCGACGAGCGAGGGCTCGATGATGTCGAGCGGCTCGCGGGCGCGATCGATGGCGGCTGGGAGACGCTCGCCAATGCGTACGCGGACGTGCTCGGCCTCCACTCGGAGAAGACCGTTCAGACGTCGATCGGCAAGCGCCTCGCGCGGGTCTTCGAGAACGAGCTGGCGGACCCGAGCAAGGCCGAGGAGACCTATCGCTACGTGCTTGGCGTGGATCCTCTCGAGGCGGAGGCTCTGGCCAACCTCGACCGCATCTACACCTCGCTCGAGCAGTGGCCTGAGCTCGCGCACACGCTCGAGCAGCGGGTCCTGGCCACAGCGGAGCCTTACGAGCTGGCGGAGCTCTACGGGAGGCTCGGCCAGGTCTACGAGGAGCGCCTGGTCCAGTTGGACGACGCGGTGCGCGCGTTCCGGCGCATCTTCGACGACCTGGATCGGACGAACGATCAGGCCATCCTGGCTCTCGAGCGCATCTTCGAGCAGAAGGGCGCTGCGGCCGAGCTGCGCGTCGTGCTCGAGAGGCAGCTCGAGAACGCGACGGGTGACGTTCAAGAGGCTGAAATTCGAGCGAAGCTCGCGCGCTTGTTCTCGGACCGCCTCAACGATGTTCCGGGCGCCGTCGAGATGTGGAAGAGCGTCCTCGACCTCCGGGGCGAGGATCCGGAGGCGCTGGGCGCGCTCGCCAACCTGTTCGAGCGGCTCGGCCAGTGGTCCGAGCTCTGCGACGTGCTCGAGCGACACTACGACATCGCGCCCGACGACGAGGCGAGGGTCGGCGTCTTGCTCCGCCGCGCGAAGCTCTACCGCGAGCGCCTGGGTCGCGACGAGACCGCGCTCGAGGACTACGCGCGGGCGCTCGACATCGATTACGCGAACATGGAGGCGCTGTACGCGGTCGCCGACATCTGGCGCAAGAAGGGCGACCCGAGCGAGCTAGCCGCGTCGCTCCACCAGACGCTCGACCGCGCGGGCACGGTCCTGCCGGCCGAGAACCTCGTCGCGCTGTACCGCGAGCTCGGTTCGCTCTACCAGCGCGTCCTCGCGCAACCGTACGACGCTATCGACGCCTGGCGGAAGCTGCTCGAGGTCGACCCGCGCGACTTCGAGGCCATGGCGGCGCTCGAGAACCTGCTCCGCGCCGAGGAGCGGTGGGTCGAGGTGATCGAGGTGAAGATGGGCCGCGCGGCGGCCTACGAGAGCGCGACGGAGAAGACGCGCGAGTACCTCGAGGTCGCCAGCATCTGGGAGATGCAGGTCGAGGAGAAGGACAAGGCAACCACGGCGTACGAGAAGGTCCTCGAGATCGACTCGACGCACGAGAAGGCGTTCTCTGCGCTCGAGGAGCTGCACACGGCGGCGCGCCGAAGCGAGCCGCTTATCGAGCTCTACCTTGCGCGCCTCGATACGCGCGAGGAGACGTCCGACAAGACAGAGATCCTCCGCAAGGTCGCCCGGGTGTTCGAGGAGCAGCTCGACGACAAGCCGCAGGCGTTCGATGCCTTGCTCACCGCGTTCGAGATGGACTTCTCGGACGCAGAGACGGTCAAGTACCTCGAGCGGATGGCCGCGGCGACCAACCGCTGGCCGGAGCTCGTGCAGACCGTCAACGGGTGGCTGCAGCAGCAGAGCGAGGCGATGGCGAAGGTCGCCCTCTGCCTGCGCCTCGCGAAGTGGTACGCGGAGGACCTCGGACACCCGGAGTACTCGCAGCCGTACTATCAGCAGGTCCTCGCGCTGGACCCCAACAACGTGGCGGTCTTGCGCCAGATGGGGAGCTTCTTCAAGAAGACCGGCAACTGGCAGCAGCAGGGCGCGATGCTCACGCAGGCGCTGGCGGTCGCGACGACGGACTTCGACCGGCGCGAGATCCTCACCGAGCTCGGAGAGGTGCTCGAGAAGCACCTCAACGACGTCGATCAGGGGCTCTCGTACTACAAGCGCGCGCTGGACGTCGATTCGCTGCACTTGCCGGCTCTCGAGGCGCTCGAGCGGATCTACGACGCGCGCGAGCAGCACTCCGATCTCGTCGAGATCCTGAGCCGCAAGGCGAGGGCGCTCACGGACCCGGAGGAGGTCGCCGGCGTCAAGCTGCGCACGGGCGGGCTCTACGAGATGACGCTCGGCCAGGTCGACAAGGCGGGCCAGGTCTACCGCGAGGTGCTCGATCTCGATGCCTCGAACCTCCTCGCCATGCGAGGGCTCGAGCGCGTCTACACGGCGACGCACCTCTGGCCCGATCTGGTGCGGGTCCTCGAGATGCAGCTCGACGTCGTGACGACCGAGCGCGAGCGCATCGACGTGCTCGGCAAGATCGCGCGCATTCAGGAGGAGCAGTTCCTCAAACCGGATCTCGCCGCGGTCCGGCTCGAGCAGATCGTCGAAATCGATCCGGCGCAGGAGCTGGCTCTCGAGGGGCTCGAGCGCTGCTATCGGCGGCTGCGTCAGTGGCACGATCTCGTCGGCGCCTTCGAGCGGCACATCAACGCGACCCTCGACCGGCAGAAGAAGATCGAGCTCTGGTCGGCGACGGCGAAGGTGTACGCGGACGAGGTCCAGGATCTCGATCGCGCGATCGACGCATACCTGAACATCATCGACCTCGACGAGTCGAGCATCCCCGCGCTCGACGCGCTAGCGAAGCTCTACGAGAAGCAGGACGACGCCGCGAAGGCCATTGAATACATGACGCGCGTCGCCGACCTCACGGTCGACGGACGCCAGCGCGTGGACATGTATTTCCGAATCGGCAAGCAGCTCGACGAGAAGCTCGGCGACCGCATGGCGGCGCAGGAGCGGTACGAGATGGCGCTCGACCTCGAGCCGGCGCATCTGCCGACGCTGGCGGCAATCCGCACGATTGCGGTGGACGCGGCGGAGTGGGATCGGGCAGCGCGCTACCTCGATCAGGAGCAGCTCAACACCGAGGCGCCGCGCGCCCGCGCTCGACTTCTCGTCGAGCTCGGCAAGCTCCGCGACGAGATGCTGGGCGAGCACGACCTCGCGGTGCAGGCGTACGAGCTCGCGCTCGCGTGCGACCAGGACAACGAGGAGGCGGCGCTTCCGCTCCTCGACGAGTACGTGGCGACCGAGCAGTACGCGAAGGCCGAGCCGCTCTCCGACATGCTCGTCAAGAAGGGCGGCAGGCGCGAGCGTGCTGAGCAGCATCGCCTGTACCGCACCCAGGGGCGGGTGCTCGCCGCGCTCGGCAAGAGCGAGGCGGCGCTCAAGGCATACCAGGGCGCTCATCACCTCGACCTGACCGACCAGGAGACGATTCGCGGTCTGGCGGAGGTCAGCTTCCGCATCGGCGATTGGGCCGGCGCGCTGACCAACTTCCAGAAGGTGCTGACGAGCCTCGCCGAGGACGAGGTCGAGCAGCGCGCGGAGATTTACTACAAGCTCGGCTGCATCAAGCAGAACCAAGGGCAGCAGAAGCAGGCGGTCAACAACTTCGACAAGGCGCTCGCGCTCGACGCGGCGCACCGGCCGAGCCTGGACGCGCTCGTGGTCCTCTACGACTCGCTGCGCGACTGGAAGCAGGTCTGCCACTACCGGCGGCAGATCCTCGACAACGTCGTCGACGGTGGCGAGCGCTTCAAGATGCTCGGCGAGATCGGCGACGTCTGGGTCGACAGGGAGCAGAACCTGCTGAAGGGCATCGAGGCCTTCGAGGAGGCGCTGGATCTCGAGCCGCAGAATCACGTTCTGCTGCACAAGCTGCTCCAGCTGTTCGGCAAGACGAGCAACTGGGAGAAGATGGTCGACTGCTTGCAGCGCATCGCCGAGCTGGAAGCGAACCCGGAGCGCAAGAGCCGGTACCTGTTCACGATGGCGCAGGTCTACCGGGACGCCGACAAGATCAACGACCCGATGCGGGCGGTGGATCTGTTCAACGAGTCGCTGGATCTCAACCCCGGCTACCTCGAGGCGTTCGAGCGCATCAACAAGATCCTGACCGCTCAGAAGGAGTGGAAGCTCCTCGAGCGGGCGTATCGCAAGATGCTGCACCGCGTGGCCGGGAAGGGGAATACCGACCTCGAGTACAACCTCTGGCACGCGCTGGGGCTGATCTATCGCGACCGACTCCACGACGCGACGGCGGCGATCGAGACGTTCCGGATGTCGTCGAGGCTCAAGCCCGACGACGTCACGGAGCACATGATCCTGGCCGGGCTGTACGAGGCGATCGAGCAGCACGACGGCGCCATCGGCGAGTACCAGTCGATCCTGCGCGCGGACCCGATGAAGATGGAGCCGTACCACAAGCTCTTCCGCCTCTTCACGGAGAAGAAGGGCGTCTACGACCCGGCGTGGTGCGTGGCGTCCGCGCTGGTCTTCTTCAAGAAGGCGGACGCCGACGAGCAGAAGATCTTCGACGACTACAAGCCGCAAGGCATGCCCCAGGTGAAGAACCGGCTCGACAACGAGCAGTGGATGCGAAACCTCTTCCACGAGGAGGAGAACCTCTACGTCGGCAAGGTCTTCGAGATGATCGCGGGGGCTGCGCTTCGCGCGAAGATCGAGACGCTCCGCGCCAAGAAGGAGCTGCCCGTGCTCGACGCGCGGTTCCGTCAGGATCCGGCGACGTCGACGGTGACGTTCGCGCGCACGTTCGGGTGGGCTGCGCAGGTGCTCGGCATCTCGTCGCCGCTCCTCTACGTGCGAAGTGACGTCCCCGGGGCGCTCGTCGCCGTGGCAAACGAGCAGCCTGCGAGCGTTGCCGGTCAGACCGTGCTCACCGGGTTCACGCCTCAGGAGCTCACGTTCATCGTGGGCAAGCACCTCGCGATGTACCGTGGCGAGCACTACATCAAGACGTTGTTCCCGACGGTGACCGAGCTGACGGTGCTCCTCTTCGCGGGTATCAAGCTCGTCGCCCCGGAGCAGCCGGTGCCGCCGGACATCGAGAAGCAGATCCTCGGGACGGCGCAGACGCTGAAGCAGTTCATTCAGCCGATGCAGCTCGAGGGGCTTCGCATCGTGGTGAAGAAGTTCCTTGCCGAGGGCGCGAAGGCGAACATCAAGCGGTGGGCGCAGACGGTCGAGCTGACCTCGGCGAGGGCTGGGCTGCTCCTGTGCGGTGACCTCGAGATCGCGAAGAAGATCATCGCCGCCGAGCCGCAGCAGCCTGGCGACTTGCCGCCTCAGGACAAGCTGAAGGACCTCATCACGTTCACGGTTTCCGAGCAGTACAGCGCGCTCCGCAGCGCGCTCGGCATCGCGGTCGGCAGCTGACGGAAGCGAGCTCCGCCCTGCGGCGCCTGCCGCAGGGTGGTCGGATACGGGTGGCCCCCTCGCTCCTGCCGGACGAGGGGGCTTTCCCGTGCGTGGCGGCGGACGGCGGGCGCCGACGCGGTTCGTTCAGCGCTTGCCTTCGAGCATCCGCTCGAGCTCCTCGGGGATGCAGCCGTACGCCTCTGCGGCGGCGAGCAGGCCCGAGTTGTGGGGGAGGCGCAGGAGGAATGGGCGCGCGTAGGGGGTGCCCTCGAGGCCGGCGAGCCTGCGCATGAGGGGCGGGATCGCCCGCTCCATGGCTGCGCGGGCGTTGCGCAGGTCGCCGACGTCGACGCTGGCGTCGTGCAGCGCGAGGTAGATCGGCGCTTCGTTGAGCAGGCTCGGCGCGCCGCCCTCGACGAGCTCCGCTGCCTCGCGGGCGATTTCGATCGCGTGCTCGGCGTTGCCGAGGCGACGCTCGGCCTCGGCCCAGAAGCCGAGGGCGACGGGGAGGACGTCGCGGTTGTCGGTCGAGCGGTACGCCTCGGCGGCGGTCTTGAGCAGGGCGCGTGCGCGCGGCAACGCGGAGGCGTCGCCGCGCAGGAGCTCGCAGCCGCGGTAGAAGAGGACGCCGAGCGTCGTGCGGTCGCGGACGACCCACACGCCGCCCGCTGCCTCGTCGGCGCTCGTGCGCGGCTCGGCGAGCGCGACGTCGAGGCGAGCGTCGGCGCCGAAGGCCGCGGCCCAGCCGAGCAGCACCATCTGGCCGTGGCGCACGGCGCCGGCGCTGCCGATGGCGCTGGCTTTGGCGAGCCCGGCCTCGATCTCGCCGAGGGCCTCCTGCTTGGCGCCGATCGTCGTCAGCGCGAACCCGAGGTTCATGGTGAGCATCGCCTCGCGCTCCTGGAGACCGGCGGCTCGGGCCGCGTGGGCGGCGCTGCGCCGGGCTTCGAGCGCGGTGGCGAGCTGACCGCGGGTCTGGTGAACGACCGCGAGCGTCTGCCAGGCGTCGACGGCGGCCCACACGAAGCCGCGGCGATCGGCGAGATCGATGAGGTGGGCGGCCTCGCGCTCGGCGGACGCGAGCTGTCCCGCGAACGCGAAGCGGTGTGCGAGGGTCGCGGAGCAGCGGGCCTCCTCCTCGACGAGGTCCAGGCAGCGCGCGCGTTCGCGCACCGTCGTGAGGCGGTCCTCCACGTCGAGGCCGGACCCGCGGGCGTCGTCGTAGCGGGCGCGGGCGCCCATGGTGCGGAGCTCGCTCGGCTCGTCGAAGACGTTCTCCGACATGGCGCGGATCGCCGAGTCTCGCTCGCTGGAGCGCGCGTCGAGGCGACTGTAGGCCTCGTCGAGCAGCACCGCGCGCCCGAACGCGGTCGGGCGGTCGTTGGCGAATGCGACGGCACGCTCGGCCATCATGACGGCGTCGCCGAGCGAGTTCGTCGCGAGCGCGCGCCGCGCCGCTGCTTCCCAGTAGGCGGCGGCGTCCTCGTGACGTCCGCCGAGGTCGAAGTGCTGCGCGACGGTGGCGGCGTCCTCGCCCATCTTGGCGAGCCAGCGTGCGGCGCGCGTGTGCAGGTCGCGGCGAAGGTCCTCGCCGGCAGAGGCGTACGCCACCTCGCGCACCAGCGCGTGCTTGAACAGCAGCTCGCGCGTGCCGGAGAACCGGGACGCGGCGTTCTCGACCACGAGCTCGGCGGCGAGGAGGCGGCGGATCGCGAGCGCCGGCTCGTCGACGCCGACGGCTGCCATGCCGGCGTCCCACGCTGACAGGCCGAAGATGCTCAAGCGCACGACGGCCTCACGGGTCACGTCGTCGAGCGCGTCGAGGCTGACCTGGATCGCCGCTTCGATCGTGGCGGCGCTGCCGGCGTCCTTGCCGGCCGCGATGACGCGCGCGAGCTCCTCGGCGAAGAGAGGCGATCCGGCGGCTTGCTGTGCGACGCGGTCGAGCATCGCGTCGTCGGCGCTCACCCCGATGACCGAGCGGGCGATCTCTCGCGTGGCGCGGCGGGCCATCGGACGAAGCTCGACGCGGACGTGGTCGCGGCCCGCGAACCGCTGCGGCTGGTCGCGCCAGAACGAGGGGCGCAGCATCAGCATCGCGAAGAGGGGACGACCGGTGGCTCGGCCGAGAAGGTGGTCGATCCATGCGATCGAATCGGGGTCGGACCACTGGGCGTCCTCGAGCAGGAGCGCGCACGGCGCGGTGGCGGCGGCTCCGAGGACGAGGGCCGTCATCGCCACGTACAGCGCGTCGCGCGCGCCGCGCAGGTCGACGCCGTCCGGGAACGGCTGGTTGGCGAGGAGATGGGCGAGGAGGTCGGCTTGGTCCTGCGGCAGGTGGCGCGCCTCGACCGCTTCGCGGGCTTGCTCCAGGGAGGTACCCTTGGCTAGGCCTAGCAGGGCGCGCAGGGCGTCGCTGGCAACGCCCAGCGCCTGGACGCGGCCGTAGGCGTCGCAGCGCACCTGGAGCATGCGCAGGCGGTCGCTTCGGGCGCCGACGCGCAGCGCGAACTCGCGCGCGAGCCGGCTCTTGCCGATGCCTGGCGGTCCGGAGACGCTGACGACGATGGGGGTGTGGTCCTCCACGCAGCGCTCGTACGCGGCGGTCGCTGCTGCGAGCTCGGCCTCGCGACCCACGAAGGGCGTGAGCGCGCCGGCTTCGCGACGGCCATGCAGGGGCAGGCCGATGATGGCCGAGCCATCCGTGCGCGCCTCGAGCTCGAAGCGACCCCGCGAGAGCTCGATCGTGATGGAGTCCGCGACGAGCCGGCCGGCGCCGGCGTCGCGCGCGAGCGCCGAGGCCCGATCGACGACGTCACCTGATGACCGCGTGAGGTCGACTCGTGTGCGACCTGTGGCGACGCCGACGCGCGCGCCGTTCGCGCACATCCCGCGGCCGATTTCCAGGGCTCGAGGGGCCTCTTCGCCGTGGGCGCGCCGCGCTCCGAAGTGGGCGATGATCGAGTCGACGCCGAGCGGGAGCGGGTCGGCGCCCAGCTCGGTGAGGCGCGCGAGCTCGGCCACGCGAGCGGCGCCACTCGCGACGTGCAGCGCGACCAGCGTCGTCACGAGGCGCGTGCCGAGGACGCCCTTGCTCTCTGCCTCGTCGGCGAGCATGCGCGACAGGTCGGGTAGGCGAGGGTCGCGCTCCACCGTCTCGAGCGCGAGCGCGACCTCCAGCGCTGAGCTGGGGCGGCGGTCGCGGTCGTGCGACAGCATGCGGTCGACGAGATCGTCGAGCGCCTCGGGGACGCCGACGAGCAGCTCCGAGAGTCGCGGCGCCGGAGTCGTGACGAGGCGAGCCAACGTGGCGATCGACGTGGGGCCGATGTGGGGGGGGCGGCCGGCGATCAGCTCGAAGAGCGTGGCGCCCAGGGAGTAGATGTCGCTGCGCGCGTCCGCGCTGGAGTCGCCGCGCGCCTGCTCCGGCGCCATGTAGGCCGGCGTGCCGACGACGGCGCCCGTGCGCGTGAGCCGGACGTCGTCGGTGGCGGCGACGCCGAAGTCGACGAGCTTGGCGAGGAGGCGCTCGCCTCGCTCGCTCGGCGTGGCCTCGGGGACGATGCGCTCGGCGCGGGGCAGGGGGCCTGCGCGGAAGCGCGGGACGCCGACCGGGTCCGAGGTGCGCGCCGAGCGGCCGGGCGTCTGCGTCGCGACGCCCGACGCGGGCGGCATCGAGTCGCGCGCCGTCGTGCCGCCGAGCAAGAAGACGTTGGAGGGCTTGATGTCACGGTGGACCACGCCGGCCAGGTGGGCGGCGGCGAGCGCGCGCGCGATCTGTGCGCCGACCGAGAGCGCCTGACGGAGGCTCAATGGCGCGTGCTGTTGCCGCGCGGCGGCGTCCTCGCCCTCGAGCCACTCCATGGCGACGTAGGGGGCGCTCTCCTCGAGCCGGCGGCCGGACACTCCGAAGGAGCCCGCCTCGAGCGTGCCGAACGCGATGACGCGCACGATCCCCGAGTGGTCGAGCTCGGCGAGGAGCTGGCCCTCGCGCGCGAAGCGGGCGTGCTCGGCCGGCTCTGCGCCGCAGGCGGCGATGATCTTGAGCGCGACCGGCCGGCTCGTGAGCGTGTCGAACGCCTGGTAGACGATGCCCACTCCGCCGCGCCCGACCTCGTGATCGACGCGGAATCGGCCAGCGACGAGCTCCTTCAGTGCGGGATCCATCAGCGCCGTTCCAAGGAAGCAAGGGAAAGATCGAAGCGCGGCGGGGCCGCTCGTGAGCTCCCATCCGGTGTCGCAAGCGAGGTCATCCTGCGCCGAGCTTCGGCGTACGATGGCCTGCGCCTGCTGCGGACGAGCGCGGGCATGACCCCTGACGCGCAGAGCGTACGCCCTCACGAGGCCGTGTTCCACACGCGATGCGCCGCCGCGGAGCGCCCAGGCGGGGGCGCCGACGAGGGCGCGCAAACCGTGTCGGAGTGGTGTACGGTCGGCGGCTGTCGGGGCGCACGAGGAGGCTCCGGCGCGACCGAACCCGCTGCTCCGTCGCCGGCACGCGCGCTCGCTGCCGGCTGCGCGCGCGGCCATCACCTGCAGGCACGACGAGATGCTCGAACGCGTCGCGGTGCACCAGACGCGACTCCGGACGCCGGGGCTGGGGCTCGACGCGAAGGGGGTGGCCATCGGCGCGAAGGGCCTGGTCCTGCTGCCTTCGCTCGATCGGCTCGTCGCGTTTCTCGCCCTCTACAGCCGGCAGGCGTCGCTCGCCGATGTGCTGCGTACGCTGGCCGTCGAGGTCGTCGTCTCGAAGCTCAAGGCGCGCGAGGTGACGCTCACGTTCGCGGCCGAGAGCAGCGACCGCATGGACCGCATCGCCGAGTTCGCGAGATTGTCGGGCGGCTTCACGTTCACGGGGACGAGCCGCCACTTCGTGCAGTACAGGGACGCAGCTGCCCCGTTCGGCTACGACGTGGGGCAAATCGTCGCCGCCGACGCGGCGCTCGTGCTGTATCACGGCGCGTTCACCCAGCAGTACGACACCGAGCGCAAGATCGACGTCCGGTCGCTCTTGCTGCGGCTCGAGCCCCGCGTCGATCCGTCCGCGGGCACGGACCCGGGGCCGCGGTGGATCGTCGCGGAGGCCGGGCTCGGACCGGCGCTCGTGCAGTACTTCATCCGGTCTGCCGTCGACGCCGAGGTCGGCCTCGCCGAGTGGCCGCCCGCGTCGAGCTTCGATGACGGCCCCGTGCTGCGGTACCTGTTTCGCGTGCCGGCGATCCCGCCCCGGATGCTGCCGCTGCTGACGCGGACGCCCGGGCTCGGCGTCTTCGTCCCGGCGGCGCCGGGCGCTGCCGTGGAGACCGGCTTCCGGCACGCGGTGAACCTGCGGGCGTGTCCGCTGTTCTCCGAGGCGGGCGTCGTGCTCTTTCGCGGCCACGGCGCAGGGGCGCTCGAGCTCGCTTCGTTGCCCGCCCTCGGCGACGTCAATGCGTTCGCTCGGGTCGAGGTTCGCGGCGGAGAGCTCGGCGCCTCGGGTGTCGCCCGCGTCCTCGCGAGGGGCGCCGTGTCGATCCCGCTACGGCTGGTGCCGTCCACGGAGCCCTTGAGGTCGGTGACGGCGTCGTTCGTGCGCGCGGAGGAGCTCCCGCTCCTGCGCCGCATCGCCTACGCGCTTGGGCCCGAGACCTTGCGCCGAGTTCGCGTCGCGTTCACTGCGGAGGGCGCCTTTCTGCGTCACCCGATGGGCATGGAGGCCGTCCCCGTCGGCGAGTTCTACCGGGAGATTCACCCGGGGCTCCACGTTCCGGCCGGGTACGACGCCGTTCCCTCCGTCGCGCCCGAGGTGCTGCACCGGGCGCTCGGCGCGCCGCCCGGCGTCGCGCTGTTTCTCCTGCGCGATGGGCGCACCGTCGGCGTGCCGAGCGACGCATTCGTGCCTCTGGAGGCGGCCATTCTCGAGGCGCAGGCGTGGTTGCCTGCGAGCACGCGCGGCCCCGACGGTGGCCTCGAGGCGGCGCTCGCGACGGAGATCCCCGAGCTCGTGCTCGGCCCCGTCGGCATCCGGCCGCTGCGCGACGTCGATTCCGCGGCGGGCGACGCCGACGCAGGGACGGGGGGCTGAACGGCGGCGATGGTCGCGGTGAGCGCCACCGAGATCGGGCGTCGGGCCGACGAGCTCGCGCGCGGCGTGCTCGCGCCGCTCGTGCTCGGCGGAGAGGTGCGCCTCGTGCGACCGCTCGGCGTGGCGCTCGCGCTCGAGCTCGGGCGCGGAGGACGGGGCCTCGTTGACGTGGAGCTCGGGTCCCGCGTCGACGTCGCGCGCGTGCGCCGGGCGAGGCTGCTCGCGCCCGTCGACACCCTGCCGCCGCCCGACGCGGACGAGTGGGCGCTCGTCGCCGCCCTGAACGACCTGCTTCAGGCGACGAACCACGAGCTCTCGGGGCCGCTCACGCGGGGCCGGCATGCGCGCCTCCTCGCGAGCGTCGTCGATCTTTGCGGGCGCATCGGCGCGCCCTTGGACCTCGGCGCGGCGATCGCCCGGCACGCGACCCTGGGCCGGTGCCTCGAGATCCTCCGCACCGATACGCGCGTCGTCTGGTGGACGGGGTCGGCGGTGTTTCGCGGCCAGGCGCCGCCCGGGCGTCTCCTCCGCTGGCCGGACTTCCGGCGGGTGCAGGTCGAGCCGCAGTCCGTCACCTTGTCCGACATGGCGGACGGGCTCCCGCCGGCCGCCTCGCTGGCGTTCGACGATGTCCTGTCGGTGTGGTTGGGGCGGTCGCCGCTGTCCGATCTCGCGACCGTCGCGCGCGCGCGGCCGTCGTTCGGATGGTCGCGCTCCACGCTCTCGCTCGTGGCGGTGCCGCTCGGCAGGGCGCTCGCGCTCCGCGCGATTGCGCGTCAGCCGAGGGAGCCTGCGGTCGCCGCGCTCACCCGAGCCGCGTCCGGGATCCCGCGCGAGCTCGGGGAGCTCGCGTCGCTCGCCCGCGCGTTCGCCGAGGAGGCGGCTGCGCGGCCCACGGAGACGGCCTGACTAGAACGGGAGCGTGCTCCGCGACACGTTCCAGCCACAGGCGTCGTTCGCCATTCGAGTGGCCGCCGTCTTGTCGGACCACGGCCAACCCGCCGGCTTGAACGTGCTCACCGACGCGCCGTTCTGACGGCAGTGGCAGGTCACCACGTCGCAGGTGATCTCGCGGGTGATACCGTCGGCGCAGCCGGCCCACACCATGCGGTCGGAGCTGCCGGAGTAGTCGCAGCGCGTCCCGCCATCGCAGCCGCACGTCGCGGCGGCGGCGATCAGGGCGAGCCACTTCGTCGCGAGGCGCATCGCGCGATTGTCCGCTCGAGCCGCTCGCGCGATCAAGCTCCGCGAGTGCCGTTCGGTCGTCGACGTCGTCGCGGGTTCGGGATGCCGCCCGCGACGAGGCGGGGAGGGGCCTCGATGCGGGAGTCGGCGTGGAACCCGACCGCAGCCAGGTCCGCCGCTCGCAGGACCTCGCCGCGGGCGGCCAAGGTGGCGCGCAGGAGCACGTCCGCGAGCTCGACCTCGTTGCCGGGCCAGCCATGCTCGCCGAGCTCCGCGAGCGCGGCCGCTTCGACGCCGAGCGCCCGCCCGTGGACGCGCACTCCGAAGCGGGCGAGCTGGTCGAGCACGAGAGCTCGAAGGTCCTCCGCGCGCGCGGTGAGCGGCGGGATGGCCACTGCCCGAGCGCCGAGCCGATCGGCCAGGCGTTCGTCGAGGCGGCCCGAGGCGACGAGCGCGTCGATCGTGGCCGGCACGACCACGACGAGGCCGACTCCCTCGTGCAGCGCGCCCGCGATGACGGCCTGGGTTTCGAGCGGGAGCGCGTCCGCGTCGAGCAGGACGACCGTCCCCGAGGCGGCCGCGCGCAGCGGCGACGCGTTCGGATCGCCCCAGAAGGCAGCGTCCTGCTCGGCGGGGCTGGTTCCTTCGACGATGGCGAGGACGTCGCGTCGCCGTGGCGAGGCGAGGTGCGCCACCGCCCCCCAGGCGAGAGCGTCGACCCCGGGGGGCGCGAGCAGCGTGACGGGGCCGCCGGTGGCCGCGACGCGTTCGACCTGTTCGACCGCGGCGCGCGCCGCCGGGCTGTAGAGCCCGACACGCACGGGCCGCGCCAGGACGCGCGCGAGCCGCTCGGCGCGCCCAGCCTCGCGCTCGATGGTCGCGGTGAGCCACGTGACCTCGGAGAGCTGCCGCTGCGCTTCTCCGCGCGCGTCGAGCTCGCGGCCGCGCGACCGCGCCAGCATCGCGGACGCCGCGACGACGGCGCCGACGCGGTCCGCGAGAGCGCGCAGCGCGCGGACCTCGTGCAGGCGCATCGGTCGGGAGTGGTTCCGCCGCGGGAACGTGAGCACGCCGATCGCCTCGATCTCGTCGCGGACGACGGCCGCGACCGCGATCGCGTGCTCGTCGAGCCAGGCCAGGACGGGCCGCACCTCCGGCCGCCGGACCTCGACGGCCCGCAGCGCCTCGACGCGCAGCACGCGCTCCGGCTCCCCTTCCGCGAGGGCGAGCAACCCCTCGGGCAGCGCGCCCGGCTGGACGTGCACGTACCCGGCGCGGTCGACCGTCACGACCTCCGCCGGCGACAGCCGGTGCAACGCGGGCGGGCGGCCCTCGACGCGCCCGGCAGCGTCTCGCAGCGCCACGAGCGCGCTCTCCAGCGCGACGTCCGGGTCCGGGCACATCGCCGCTGCCGTCGCGGAATCCAGCGCGTCGCTCCACCTCGCCCCCTCTGGCGCGAGCCTCCGCGAGAGGCGGGGCGAGAAGAGTCCCGCGAGGGCGCACACAACACACGCCACGAACACGGACGTCCCCGCGAGCGCGGGTGCGTTCCGGGCCGCCACGACCGCCGCGAGGGCGACCGGGAGCGTCGGGAGGGCCAGCGCCAGCCCGGTGCGCAGGGCGTCCCCGACCAGCCTCGGCTCGGGCGCGGCGACCGCCCAGGCCACCCCCATCGCCGAGAGCGTCGCGGCGATCGGGAGCAGGCGCTCCGGCGGCATCACGCGGACGACGCTGGCGAGGACGCCGACCAGCAAGGCGAGGACCGTGAGCGTCAGCGCCGCCGCCGCTCGGTCCGCGGCGCCGAGCTCGGCGCGCCGCTGATCGCGTACGCGCGCCGCCGCCGCGATGGCGACACCGAGCGAGCCGATCGAGGCGGCCACGGTCGCGTAGTCCACGGCGACCGGCTCGAGCGAAGCGGCGCGCGCGGGCGACAGCGCTCGCGCCGCGGGCAGCGCGATGGCGATGGTCCAGGGCAGCGCCGCGAAGGCGACCGCGTCGAGACGACGCGTCGACGACGGCGCGACCGCGAGGCCGCCCAGCGAGCCGATCCGGGCGAGCGCGACGAGCGACGCGAGGCTCGCGATCGCAGCGCCGAGGTTCGCGAGCGCCGTGAACCAGTCTCCAGGCGGTCCGCTCCGGGCGGCGACGAACACCGCCACGCCCGCTGCGCAGGCGCGCGCGGCTCCTCGCGCGCTCGCGTCGATTCGGTCCTCGCCCCGGCTCGGCGGGGCGATGAGCGCGAAGCCCGCGGCGAGCGCGGCGGGTAGCCCGAGCAGCACCAGCCATGCGACGGCGCGCGCCGGAGGCTCCGCGCCTGCGCGCGCCGGATCCTGCCAAGCCTGGAGGGCGGCGAACGCGACGTATGCGACCGCGCCGGCGGCGACCCAGTACGAGCGGACGCGCCAGAACATCGCGGCGCGAGCCTACCGCTCGGATCGCGGGCGGCCAAGCGGCGGCGCTCGCGTCGTCAGTCCGTCCCCGCGTCACCAGGGGCCGCACCGCCCGCGGCGGCGCCGCCCGCGCCCCCGCTGCCCGTGCCGCCCCCGCCGCCCGTGCCGCCGGAGCCTCCGTGGCTCGTCGTGCCTCCGGCATGGCCGCCCGCGCCGCCGACGCCGAAGCCTCCGCTGCCGCCCGCCGCGTCCGCGCTCGCGTCGACCTTGAACCGGTCGGGGTCGTCGAGCGAGCCCGCGCAACCGCCCACGAGCACCGCGCTGCTGATCGCGACGGCGACGGCCGCGGTGCGCTGTCTCGATCGTCGAGAGGCTTCGTGTGTCGTCGCCATGGTCGACTCCGATCAGTACACGTAGGCCACGCCGAGGCGCAGCGCGAGCAGCTGGTCGAGCGCGCCGCCGGCCACGTAGGCGTCGCCCGGAACCGGCCCGAAGGACGAGAAGTAGCGGGTGTAGTCGAGGCCGATCTCGGCCTGAAAGCCAGCCGCGATGCCCACCGAGACCTTGAGCCCGAGGTCGATGCCCTTGACGCTCGGGTCCTTGAATCGGTCGTAGACCGCGCCCGCCGCGAGCGGCGCGAGGTAGGCGAGATCGATCCCGATGCCCACGCGCCCGATGGGGAATCGCGCGTCGACGCCGAGGCGCAGGTTCTTGTACGACACCCCGGGCACCTCGGCGGCGAGTGGGCCCGCGTCGTTGAACCAGAACCCGAGCCACTCGAATCCGAGGCCGGCCCCGAGCACCGGGGCGTACCCTTCGCCGGTGCGCAGCCGGCCGTGCAGGTCGACGGCGAAGCGGTTCCACTGCGTCTCGATGGGCGAGCCGTCCTTCGTGGCGGACTTCAGCCCGAAGGCGTGTCCGAAGCGGGCCCGCACGCCGAGATCTTTCAGCACGCGGATCCCGGTGCCGGCCGCCGGGTAGAGCTCGCCGGAGAGCGCGAGGATCGGGGCCGGGAACACGCTGTAGGGCCGCAGATTGCCGCTCAGGCCGTCGTGGTACGAGAACCATCGGCCGCCGAGGTCGAGCGCGAGGCCGACCTTGAGCAGCGAGGTCGCCTCGTCGTGCGGCACTCGGGCGGCGTCGCTCTTCGTGTCCACTTCCGCGGCCGGAGGTGGTGGAGGAGGGGGAGGGGGAGGCGGTGCGAGGTCGTTGAAGGGCGCTTTCAGCACCACCCCCAGCGCGATGCGACGGTCGCTTCCGTCGGCGGGCAGCGCGATGGCCTCGTCCAGCGCGAGGTCCCCCGGCACGGCGTCGACCAGGACGAGCCAGACCTCCTTGCCGCCGCCCCTGCGAGGGCGGACGCGCCCGACGACGACCGCGTCCGCGTGCACGTCCGCGGCGGCCTTGCGGAGGCGTCCGAGCAGCCGCTCGCGCTGCGCCTTGACCGTGATCGAGTTTCCCAGCTCGCCGCGTTGACCGGCTCGCTGCAGCGCGGCCGTGAACATCGACGCCTCCACGACGTCGAGCGCCTTCGGCGCCAGCGCGAGCACGTCGGCGCGCACGAGCGCGGCATCCGGCCCCTCGACGTGGACCGCGATCGCCTTCGACCCGCCCGCCCAGGCTTGCCCGACCACCCCGAACGCGATCAGAGCAGCGCAGGCGACCGATACGAGCAGCGACCACACGGCGCTCGGGCGGCGCGAGGGATCGGACCAGCCTGCGAGGGGTGTCGGCTTCATTCTGAGACGCGGTCCGAGCCGCGGCGTCCTCGCGGCAGTCTGCACCAGCGGAGGGGCCGAGCACAACGCGGTCGTGCACGGCCGAGCGCGCGCGCGGGTCGCGTCGCGGAGGCGGTCGACGCTCCGGCGGAGCCGATGGGTCGACCGTCCGGGTCTCCTGGTGGCGGAGGCGATCCGAGGCGCGATCCGCGGCGAACGCAGAGTGGTCGCCTCTCGGGCCGATCGACCAGGCGCCGGCCGATCGCGCGCCGCCTTTGCGTCGCGGCCCGTGATTTGGCATGGACTCCCCGTGCCGTCTCTTCGAACCCTCCGTCGAGGTCCGCTCGCGCTCGCCGCGCTCGCTTTGGCGGTCGGCTGCCGGCCCGGCGGCGTGGCCGGCGGCGACGCGGGCGTGAGCGTCGACGGCGGCCCGTCGGCGGCGTCCACTGGCGCCGCTCCTGACGCGCCCGCTCCCGGCGAGGTCGGGGTCGCTCCTGTCGAGCAGGGCGGTCCGGAGCTCGGGATCACGGCCTTCGTGACCACGGTGTTCAAAGACCCGCGCGAGACGTCGAGGAAGCTCGGCTACCTCCGCGTCGGCGCGCGCGTCGCGCGGTCGGCGGAACCCGTGGGCAAGGAGGGCTGCCCGGGCGGCTGGTACGGCGTCAAGCCGCGGGGATACGTGTGCATCGGCAAGGACGCGACGCTCGACCTCGACGACCCGGTCCTCAAGGCCGCCGGCAAGCGGCCGAACCTCAAGACCGCCTTGCCCTATCGCTACGCCTTCGTGCGGGCGGTCTTGCCGCTCTACCTCCGCGTGCCGTCTGGCGAGGAGCAGACCAAGAGCGAGTTCAAGCTCAAGGAGCACCTGGACTGGTACAAGGAGAACTCGGCCGGCGCCGACAAGGTGCTGCTGGGGGCCAACGACGTCGCGATCGATGATCGCGGAGTCGCGCTCCCCGGCAAGAAGCTCGGCGAGCTCGGCCTCGGCAAGAACTCGCTCGAACAGCCGATGGGCACCCTCCTCGGCGGCGATGGCGACGAGGACCCCATCCCGTTCTGGCTCCAGGGCGGCAAGCGCTTCGTCCCCAACGTCAGCGATTTCGCGGTTCCCGACTACGCCGTCTTCGCCGACCGCGCGCGTCGGCACACCGGCCTCGCGCTCATCGGTTCCTTCGCGACCGGAGCGGAGGGCTTCAGCCGGCGCTTTGCCGTGACCACCGACCTGCGCCTCGCGCCCGCGACGAAGATCAAGGCCGACACCGGATCGCCGTGGCACGGCGTAGAGCTTGGCGCCGAGCTCTCGTTGCCCCTCGCCTTCGTGCGCTCGCAGGGGGCTCGCGCCTACCGGATCCAGAAGGGCAAGGTCACCGCGAGCGGCGAGGTCGAGTTCCGTAGCGCGCACGCTCTCGCCGGGAAGATGAAGACGGTCGAGGGCGCGAAGTACTACCGAACGAAGGACAAGCACTGGCTCGGCCAGCAGGACGTCGGCCTCGTGGTGGCGCCCGCGACCTGGCCCGAGGACGCCGGCAAGGGCCTGAAGTGGATCGAGGTCTCGATCACGAACCAGACGCTCGTGCTCTGGGAGGGCAAGACCCCGGTCTACGCGACGTTGATTTCGTCCGGCAAGGCGGGCCTCGACGACCCCAAGACCACCACCGCCACGCTGCGCGGCGTGTTCCGCATCCGCAACAAGCACATCTCCGCGACGATGGACTCGAACGAGTCCTCCGCCGTCGGTGGGCGCGCGGCCACGAGCGCGCTCGCGAGCGCGCGTGGTTCGTCGCGCGACGACGACGACGAGCGGCCCGCGAAGCCCGCGCGCGTCGCCCCCGCGGGGGCGAAGGACGCCAAGGGCGCGAAGGCGGCGCCGAAGGGCGGCAAGCCCGCGAAGGAGACCAAGGACCCGAAGGCGAAGCCGCCCGCCGGCGAGGTCGTCCCGCGCAGGGGCGACGGCGAGTACGGCGTCACGAAGCGCCGCGGGGAGGGCATGTTCGCGCTCCACGACGTGCCGTACATCCAGTACTTCGCGTCCGGGTACGCGCTGCACGCGGCGTATTGGCACGACGTCTTCGGCACGCCGCGCAGCCACGGCTGCGTGAACCTGTCACCCATCGACGCCCACCGCGTGTTCTTCTGGACCGACCCCCCGGTCCCGGAAGGGTGGCACGCGGTGAACAGCAACGACGACACGGGCGAGGGGACGACCGTGATCATCCACGAGTGACCCGCCGCGCGCCGGCTCGTGGAGGCGAGCCGGCGCGACCGGACGACGGACGGCCGCCGTTCTCGGTCAGCGCGACGGCTTCGTCGTCGTGCGGGCGGTGCCCGCGTGCGTCCAGGCACGCTCGAGCCCGGTCGCGAGCCACGCCATCAGGACGCTCCTCTTGCCGACCGTGGCCGGAACGGTGTCGCCCCATTGCGTCGGGGCGGGTAGCGCGAGGCTGCGCTGCCCCTTCAGCGCGTCGAGCTCCGCCGCCGGCGCCGTGAACGTCGCGATGCCCTCGCTCGCGAGGGCCGAGACCGCCGTGCTGGGCACGAATGGCGCGACGATGGCGCGCACGCCGACGAGGTCGGCCCGCTCGACCGCCGCACGCACCTCGTCGAGCGACGTCAGCACGAGCACGACGCCCGCGCCCTCCGAAACGGGCGTGGCCTTCGCGGCCTCCGCCGAGCGGCCCACGACCGGGGCGGGCCCAGCGGGGCGGGGAACGCCCTCGACGACGTCGAGCGTCAGCGGCCCCTTCCACGAGGCTGCAGTGGGCGCCGTCGGAGCGTGTCCGCCGCTCGCCTGGTCCCCCTTCTTGTCGCGCAAGATCAGCACGTCATCGGTGGGGAGCGCACGGGGCACGGTGACGCGAACCGGTCGCTTGAACGAACGCGGGTCGCCCACGACCCCGGTCGCCACCGCGTACGCGAGGGTCTCCGCGGACCCGACGACGAACGACGGCGCGCCCGGCCCGCGTGGCCCCGGATCCGCCGTGCGGAGCGAGAGCCCCCCTGGCGGCGGCGGATAGATCTCGCCCGTGACGAGGCGGCGGTCCGGCTCGACGATGCGCGCGCCCGTCGCGACGAGGTCCACGAGGGCCCCCGACTGCGCGAGCACCTCGAGCACCTGCCGGGACGGAGGCGCCACGAGCAGGTCGAGCCGCGAAGGGACGCGCTTCGACTTGAGCAGCTGGGCCGCGGCGAGCATGTCACGGAGCGTGACGCCCGAGTCGCCCCCGAGGACGACCTGCGCGACCGGCCTGCCCGCCAGATCCCGCACCGGCCGCACGACGCCGGCCTCGTCCATCAGCAACGGATCCACCGCCGCCAGGTCGATCGAGACGACCTCTTCGCACGGGGCGCCAGGATCGGGCACGAGCGCCCGGTGGGCCTTCGATCGGCGCTGGTCGCGGAGGAAGACCTCGGTCTTCTCGTCGCTGATGAAGAGGGCTGCGGCCGCGCCGAGTTGCGGTGCGATGCCGCACAGGACGGCGCGCTCGCCGACCGAAAGCAAGCGGGCGCTCGGGCCGGCGAACTCCAGGACGACGGGCGAGTGGTACTCGAGCTCGATGCGCCGGACGACGTCGTCGATGCCACGGCGGAGCAGCTCGAGCGCCACGTCGCGCGCGCAGACGAACGGCCGAACCCGCCCGGAGAGGTGGATCTGGACGCTGCGCGGCGGGCGAAGCCACACCGACCCGGTCGCGAGCGCGATGCCGAGCTGGCTGGCCGACACCGTGAGCGAGAGCATCCCTATGCCGCCCACCGTGGCCATGCGCGGGTCGTCGGTCAGCGCCAGCCGCGCGGGCGCGGCGAAACGCTCGAGGTGCACGGGGCCGGGAAAGCCGATCCCCGGCCGCGCGATGGGCACGGCGTGCGTCGGCAGGTCGGGCGACACGGAGCGCGGCGCCCCGAGGTCGACCTCGGCGAGCGAAGCGGCGTCCGTGACGCAGGTCCCGTCGTAGGCGACGGCCACCTCGAGCGGCGACTTCTTCATGCCGGCGGCGAGGGCCTCGGCGAGCGCGCGCGATGGAGCGCGCGACAAAATCACCTGATCGACCTTCACATGGACAAGGTCGCCGCGGAGCTGGGGATCCGCCGCGCGTCCGGCGAGGATCTTCTGGGGCATCGTGCGGGGGGGATCCCCGGCTCGCGCTCGCATGGGGTTGGGCCGTCCTTCAGAGTGGAGAAGCGATCTAGGAAGCTCCCGCGGGCGCCGTCGGCGCGCCTCGCTGGTGCGCCACCGCGCTGCCGGCGTGGGCCTCGCCGAGCCGGGTTGCCGGAGCCGTATGCTGACCCGGCGCCCGGTGCGGCTCCGGCAGCGGTGGCCGCTGAGGGCTTGTCGCTGTCGAGTCCGCGGGAACGCGCTGCACGTTAGCCGCTCGCCAGGACGAGGGTCAAGCCGTGCCGTTAAGCGGGCCCGTAGGAGCGGGAATGGCTCGGCTACGGGCAGGATGCAAGAGGCAAAACGCCGCCGCATTGGCCCCGACTGCGCGCGCGTGGGCCCTCGCTCGCCGAGCGTCGCGCGCTGCCCTTCGCTGGATTGCTTTACCCCGACCGCCTGGTTTCGCTAGTCTCCCGCCCATGTTCCAGGCCGTGCTCAAGGAGGTCGTCGAGAACACCGAAGGTGGGCTCGCGACCCTGCTGATGGACTTCGAGGGCATCGCCGTCGACAGCTACTCGAAGCCGGGGGCGCCGTTCGACATCACGACGATCGGCGCCGAGCTCAGCGTCGTGCTGAAGTCGATCCAGCGCGCGGCCGAGATGCTCGACGCGGGCGCGATGGGTGAGGTCGCGATCCAGTCCGAGAAGGTCACGACGCTCATTCGCGTGATCAACGCCTCGTACTTCATCGCCTTCTCGATGACCCCGGACGCCAACCTAGGGAAGGCGCGCTACCTGCTTCGCACCCGGGCGCCGGAGTTTCTCAAGGAGCTGGCCTGAGGGGCGAAGTGGTCGCGCGTCGCGTCCTGGTCGCGTCGGGGCCGAACCTCGATCGCCTCGGCACGCGCGAGCCCGAGGTGTACGGGACGCGGACGCTCGACGATGTCCACCGCGGCGTGGCCGACGCCGCCCGCGAGCGGGGCGTCGAGGCCGTCTGCCGCCAGTCGAATCACGAAGGCGACCTCGTCGGCTGGATCGGCCGCGCGAAGGACGACGGGTTCGTCGGAATCGTGCTCAATGCCGGCGCCTACACGCACACCTCGATCGCGATCTTCGACGCGATCAAGGCGAGCGGGGTCCCGACCGTCGAGGTGCACCTGTCGAACCCCGACGCGCGCGAGGCCTTTCGTCGCCGCTCGCGCATCGCGCCGGCGTGTGTCGGGCGCGTCGCGGGCTTCGGCGCCGCCTCCTATGTCCTCGGTTTGTACGGGTTGCTTTCGTCGTTGGACGAAAGTCGTTGAAGGACAGGCGGCTCTCTGGTTGAAAGGGGAGCCCACGAGCCGGCCCCCGTTCGGCAGGCCGCGAGGCGGGACGGATGGCCCGGCGAGTGTCTATGGATATCGACCTCAAGCAGCTTCGATCGCTCCTTCGACTCCTGGCCAAGCGGAACGTCAGTGAGTTCGAGTTCGAGGATGAGCACGTCCGCGTCCGGCTGACGCGCGGCGACCTCGTTCGTGGCGCCGGGGCGCCCGTCTACGCGCCCGCGCCGGCGTACCAGGAGGCCCCTGCCGCAGCGCCGGCGACCGCGGCGCCCGTCGTCGCCGAGGTCGATGGCGTCTACGTCACCTCGCCGTTCGTCGGCACGTTCTACCGCTCGCCGTCGCCCGACGCGCCGTCGTTCGTGGAGGTCGGCAGCGTCGTGCGCGAGGGCCAGACGCTCTGCATCGTCGAGGCGATGAAGCTGATGAACGAGATCGAGGCCGATGCGGCCGGCACCATCGTCGAGATCCTCGGCGAAAACGGCAAGTCGGTCGAGTTCGGACAGAAGCTCTTCCGACTCCGCAAGAGCTAGAGCGCGGAGCGGCGCGCCCGTCGCGCTTCCGCGCCAGAGACCGGATCCCCCCATGGCAGCCTTCGGCAAGATCCTCATCGCCAACCGAGGCGAGATCGCCATGCGCGTGCTGCGCGCGTGTCGAGGCCTCGGCATCCGCACCGTGGCCATCCACTCGGAGGCCGACGCGAACGCGCTGCACGTCCGGTTCGCCGACGAGGCCGTGTGCGTCGGGCCGGCCGACGCGGGGAAGAGCTACCTCAACATCCCGGCGATCATCGCAGCCGCCGAGATCACGGGCGCGGAGGCCATCCACCCGGGGTACGGCTTCCTGTCGGAGAACGCGAAGTTCGCCGAGCTCTGCGGCAAGTGCGGCATCACCTTCATCGGCCCGACGCCGGAGGCGATGCGCCTCTGGGGCGACAAGGTCTCGTCGCGCGCGGTCGCGCACCGATACGGCCTGCCGCTGCTGCCCGGCACCGGCGTCCTTCGCGACGCCGACCACGCCGTCGAGGAGGCGCGCCGCATCGGCTACCCGGTCATCATCAAGGCGTCCGGCGGCGGTGGCGGCCGCGGCATGCGCATCGTGCGCGAGGAGGCCGATCTCGCGCGCAACTTCCAGACTGCGCAGCACGAGGCGCAGACGGGGTTCAAGAACCCGGACGTCTACCTCGAGCGGTTCGTCGAGGAGCCGCGCCACATCGAGTTCCAGGTCCTCGCCGACGCGCACGGCGGCGTGTGGACGCTCGGCGAGCGCGAGTGCTCGCTGCAGCGTCGCCACCAGAAGGTCATGGAGGAGTCGCCCAGCCCGGCGATGGACAACGCGAAGCGGAACGTCATGGGCGACGTGATCCGCAGGGCGATCCGCGAGACGGGCTACACGACGCTCGGCACGCTCGAGTTCCTGATGGATGAGGGCGGCGAGCTCTACTTCATGGAGATGAACACGCGCGTGCAGGTCGAGCACCCGGTCACCGAGATGGTGACGGGCGTCGACCTCGTCGAGCAGCAGATCCTCGTCGCCTCCGGCGCGCGCGTCTCGCTCCCCGACACGCGCCCGTGGAGCTTCCGCGGGCACTCGATCGAGTGCCGCATCAACGCCGAGGATCCCCGCACGTTCGCGCCGTGGCCCGGCCTCATCACCGAGTACCATCCCCCGGGCGGCGGCGGCGTCCGCGTCGACTCCGGCGTGTACGGCGGCTGGCGCGTGCCGAGCTGCTACGACGCGCTCATCGCGAAGGTGATCGTGCATGCGCCCACGCGCCCCGAGGCGATCGCGAAGATGCGGTGCGCGCTCGACGAGTTCATCATCGGCGGTATCCGCACGAATATTCCGCTCCACCAGGCGTTGCTGCGCGAGCCCGACGTCATCGAGGGGCGGATGTCCACGCGCACGATCGAGCACCTGGTCTCCCGCGGGTTCTGACCGGGCGCGGCGCCGCCACCGGGAGGCGCGCCCCTGACACGGCCGGCGCGGACCCGACGGCCCGCGGGACAGCGGGCGCCGCCGTGCGCCGGCCTTCGCGCGAATGGCCGCGTCGCGCGTGTTGCGGAGCTGCGCTCTGCGGGACGCGAGGTCGGGCTCGATCCGGATCCGGCGCGTGCGTCCACCGACCGGCCTCGACCGGCTTCTCGCCAAGCGCCCGGATCTGCTACGAGTCCGAGCCCATGCACCCGCTCGCCCAGAAGGTGATCGATCGCGACACACGAGCGACCGCGCGCGTTTGCCGCCTCGTGGACGACCGCGTCGGCGACCACGCCACGATCCTGAAGGACCTCTTCCCGCACACCGGGCGCGCCTGGACGCTCGGCATCACCGGCAACCCGGGCGCGGGCAAGAGCACGCTGACGGACCGCCTGATCGCCGCCTACCGCGCGCAGGGCAAGCGCGTCGCCGTGGTGGCGATCGACCCGACGAGCCCCTTCACGGGCGGCGCGATCCTCGGCGACCGCATCCGCATGCAGGACCACTTCAGCGACCCGGACGTCTTCATCCGCTCGCTCGCGACGCGCGGCGCGCTCGGTGGGCTCAGCCGGTCGGCGACGGACATCGTCCGCGTGTTCGACGCTTGGGGCGCCGACGTGGTCCTCGTCGAGACGGTGGGCGTCGGCCAGGACGAGCTCGAGATCACGCGCACGGCCCACACGACGCTGGTCGTCGTCGCGCCGGGCATGGGCGACGACGTGCAGGCGATCAAGGCCGGCATCTTCGAGTGCGCCGACGTGTTCGCCGTGAACAAGGCCGACCGCGACGGCGCGGACGGCACGATGCGCGACCTCGAGCTGATGATCGCCCTCGGCGGAGAGGTGACGAGGTCGGGCGGCCACTCGCTCGGCCATGCGGCGGGCTCGCTCGACCTTGGTCGGCAGGAGGTCAGCCACGCCGAGGGGCCCTGGCTGCCGGTCATCCAGCGCACCGTCTCGACGCGCAACCAGGGCGTCGCGGATCTCGTCGTCCAGCTGGATCGCCACCGCGTCTGGATGAGCGACACCGCGCTCGGCCGCCAGCGTCGCGAGGCCCGCCTGCGCGACGCGATGCATGTGCAGCTCCGCGACGCGCTCGTCGACGCCGCGCTCGTCACGCTGGGCCCCTCGCTCGACGAGGCCGTCCGCGCCGTCTCGCGCCGCGAGATCGACCCGTACACGGCGTCCGAGCGGCTGATCGAGGCCTTCCGGAGCGCCTCGCCCACGCGCGCGTGAGCGCTGCGCCTACGAGCAGGCGCCGGCGGTGCAGACCCCGCTCTTGCAGTCTCCGCCGACGAGGCAGCCCTTGGCGGCTGCGCACTTGCTCTGGCAGGCCCCGCCGCAGTCGACGTCGGTCTCCTGGCCGTTCTTCGCGAAGTCGTAACACCCGGGGACGGCGCACGAGTTGAACTTGCAGACGCCGCTCTGGCAGTCGGCGGGGAGGGTGCAGCCCGCGCCGTCAGGGCACGCCGGGCAAGCGCCGCCACCGCAGTCGACGTACGTCTCGCCACCGTTCTTCGCGCCGTCGTTGCAGGTCGGCCCCTGGCACGTCGTCGGGTTGCCGGCGCCGCCGCAGGATTGCGTGGCGCAGTCGTCACCGACCTTGCAGACCTGACCGACCGCGCACGCAGGGCACTGCAGGCCGCCGCAGTCGAGGTCCGTCTCCTGGCCGTCGAGCAGGCCGTCCGTGCACGTCGGCAGGCACACGTTCCCGCCCGGGGCGCACTGGCCGCCCTTGCAGTCGACGTCCTGCTTGCAGCTCCCGCCGAGCCCGCACTTGTTCGGGCACGCCCCGCCGCAGTCCACGTCCGTCTCGCTGCCGTTCTTCACGCCGTCGCCGCAATCGGGCGCGACGCAGACGCCGCCCGTGCACACGCTCGTCGAGCAGTCGCTCTTCGACTTGCACGCCTGACCGGGGCCGCAACCGGGCCCGCAGAGGCCGCCGCAGTCGACGTCGCTCTCGGTGCCGTTCTTCTGCTTGTCCTGGCACGAGGACGGCAGGCACTTCTTGCCCACGCAGAGGCCGCTCCCGCAGTCGACGTCGGCGTCGCACGCCGCCGCGATCGCGCACTTGAGCGGGCACAGGCCGCCGCAGTCCACGTCGGTCTCGGTGCCGTTCTCGAGACCATCGCCGCAATAGGGCGGGGCGCACTGGTTGATCTGGCACGCGCCGCTCGGGCAGTCCTTGGCGTCGAGGCACTGCACGCAGTGCCCGGTCGCGTCGCACTGCGTGCCGCCGTTCTCGTTGCACGCGGCGCCCGGTTTCTGGAACGGGTTCGAGGGCACGCCTTGCGTGCACACGTCCGCCGTGCACGGGTTCGCGTCGACCGGGACGTTCGCGTCGTCGTCGGCGATCATCAGCGCGCCGGCGCCGTCGCACACGACCTTGCGGCAAGTGTCCTTCGGCTGCGGGCCTGCGAGCGTGCCCGCGGGCGCGTGGGAGATGCCGCACGCGCCATTGATGCATGTGCGTGCCTGGCAGTCGGTGTCCTGGCCCGGACACTCCTTCGGGCTCGCGCAGCCGCCGACGACCCCGCCCGCGCCGCCGTGTCCGGCCGCTCCCGTCGCGCCGCCCGCGCCGCCCTGGCTGTTCGCACCGCCTTGGCCCCCCGCTCCGCCGGAGGCTTGCGTGATCGTCGACCCGCCCGTGGACGACGTGCCGCTGACGGGGCGCTCGATTACGGGCTCCGAGGCGCAGGCGAGGAGGGGGGCCGTGCACGCGGCGACGAGCCACGCGCGCAGCGGGGTGGGGGACAGCTCGCGGGGGGAGGTGCGGCGCATGGGGGTCACCGGGAAATAGACCGCGAAAGGGTCGCTCGCGCAAACCGCAGCCCGTCCCGGGCCTCTCTGCGACCGCTCAGCGCTTGCTTCGGGCCGCGGGGGCGACGCGGCCGGCGGCCTTCGCGACCGTCGTCGTGGCCTTCCTCGCGGCCGCGTTCGTCGTGGGCCCCGGCGCGGCCGTGGAGCGCGCCCGCGGCGCCTTGCGCCCCACGGAATCGGCGTGGAAAGCGCTGGGGCAGCGATCGGACACGCCGCACGCCGCGCAGGCCGGCTTCCGCGCGAAGCAGACGCGCCGGCCATGGAAGATCAGCGTGTGCGAGAGCAGGTCCCAGTCGCCGCGCGGAAAGAGCGCGCACAGGTCCCGCTCGATCTCGGGCGGCTCCGTGTGGCGGGTCCAGCCGAGGCGCTGCGAGAGCCGCTGGACGTGGGTGTCGACGACGACGCCCTCGGGCGCACCGAAGGCGACGCCGAGCACCACGTTCGCGGTCTTGCGCCCGACGCCGGGCAGCGCGACGAGCTCGGCCAGCGTCCGCGGGACCTCGCCCCCGTGGCGCTCGACGAGGAGCCGCGCGAGGCCGACGAGGTTCTTGCCCTTCTGGTTGTACATCCCGAGGCCGAGCGACTGCAGCTGCGCGGCGGCCTCCTCCGGCGAGGCGGTCGCCAGGCTGCTCGCGTCGGGCCACCGCTCGAACAGCCGCGGAGTGACGCGGTTCACCAGGACGTCGGTCGTCTGGGCCGAAAGCACGGTCGCGATGAGCAGCTGGAACGGCGAGCCGTGATCGAGCTCGCAGTGCGCATCGGGGTGCACGCGCCGCAGCTCGGCGACCGTCGCGCGCGGGGTCGAGTCGCCCGCGGCAGCCGCCGCGCGCGTCCCGCCCTGCTTCGAGCTCATCGTCGGGCCGCTCTCAGCTGACGAACGCGCGCGTCCGCGACTCGTGCTCGTCGAGGAGCTTCTCGACGCTCGCGGTCGCGTTCTCGACGGACTCCTGCACCATCTGCAGGACGATCGTCGCCGACCCCTTGAGCGCCTCGTAGTACCGCTGGCGCTCCGTCGAATGGAGGATCGACGGCGGCAGCCCCGACCGGAGGAGCAGCAGGTTCATGAAGAGGCGGGCGACCTTGCCGCTGTCCGTGGGGAACGGGTAGACCCGCAGCAGGTCGTAGTGGGCCCGGGCCGCAATGCGGATGCCGTTGCGCGTCTTGCGCGTCTCGGGGTCGTTCAGCCAGTCGACGACCTGCCGGACCTTGTAGGCGATCTTGTCGGGCGGCGCGTACTCGTGGAAGTAGAGCCGATGCTGCGGGATATCCTTGCGGTACTTGACCGCCTTGATGTCCGTCTCCTCGGGGTGGAGGATGAGGTAGATCTTCTTGATGACGTCGACGGTCACCGGGAGGCGCTTCTTCGTCGCGAAGTCGCGCACGAACTCGATGGCTTCCTTGTGGCGCCGGATGTCGTCGTACGTCGGCTGGAGCCCCGAGTCGGTGACGGGCTGCGCCTGGCCGCTGAGCGAGGCGCGCAGCTCGTCGGTCGTGTAGACGACGCCTTCGAGCGCGCTGTCGTGGTAAATCCACGACATATCGAAGCTGTCCGTGTAGCGCCGTCGGAAGTCGTCGGTCGCGGCCGCCACGCGGGTCTCCACCGACGCTGCCCGCTCTTCGAGCGACAGCCGCCGCGGCGGGGGCGCGAGAGGCAAAGGCAGAGCCAGCACCCGCTGCTGCGGCTCGCGGGCCGCCGGACGCTGTGCGGGGCTCGCGGGCCGCCGGGTCGGCGCCGCCTTGGCCGCCGGCTTGGGGGCCGCCTTGGTCGCCGGCGGAGGGCTCGCCGGGCGCGCGGCCGACTTGGCCTTCTCCGCCTTGGCGGCCTTGGTGGCCTTTGCCGGCTCCGGCTTCGCAGCCTTCGTCGGCGGCGCAGGGGGCCGCTTGGCCTTCTTGGCTACGACCACGGCCTTCGCCCTGGCCTTCGCCTTCGCGGGCGCCGTGGCCGCGCGCGGCTTCGCCTTCGGCTTCGCGGCCTTCGCGCGTTTCGCCGACGGCCTCGCCGCAGCGGGCTTGGCCGGGCGGGCCTCGCGCTTCTTCGGGCTGAGTCGCGGGCTCTTCGAGCGCGACGACCCACTCCCACCCTTCTTCGTGCCGTGCTTCTTGCTCAATGATCGCGCTTTCCTGGCCGCCATGGTCCACCGAGTCGCCACGCCGACGCGCTGGGCGCGTTGCGAGGGTGCGCCACCTTGCCTGTGACGCCGGAACCTCCCCCCAAACGCCGAGCGCGTCGGAGCCTAGCAACTGCGCATTTTTCCCGTCAACCGAAACCCTCCCTGCGGTGCTCGGGGCGGGACGGTGGGGGGCCCGGGCGTCGACCGGTGGCGCGGGCGAACGAGGGCGTGAGGCGCCCTTGCCGGGCGTTCGAGGGCACACGAGGCACGCCAACCCCTGTGGCCTCGGGCTTCGCCTCCGGACGCCCGGCGAGTGAACCGAAGACGCGAGAAAGCACGGAGGGCGCGGAGGAGCCCACCGTGCCCAGCGCGGGTCCGCGGTCGAACGCCGGACGGGTCTCAGCCGTCGATGTTGATGCCGAGGTGCGCTCGGAGCGCGAAGTAGTCCTCGCTCACCGAGAAGAGGACCAGCTCCTTGAGCCGCTCCTTCTGGGGGACCGCAGCGGAGGATTCATCCGCCGCCTTGATCATCTCCTGCGCGAGCTCGAGGTCGTTGGCGACGACGAAGCCCGCTCGGTCGGCCGTGAGGTCGATCGCCGCGATCCATTTCTTCAGGTCGATGGCTCCGGCTTGCAGCAGCTTGGTCACGCTGCTCGCGAGCTGGTCGCGGGCGGAGCCGCTCACCATCGACTCGAGCACCGCCAGGTTGTGCGCGACCGGCCCCTCGAGCTCCTTCGAGACGGGGAACGCAGGCACGACCATCTTGATGGCGGCGAAGAGCCAAGCGCGGAGGCCCGTGCCGGTCGGCACGAGGTGCCGCAGGTACAGGCCCGGCCGGTAGTACGTGAGGTGCCGGGCCGCGATGAAGGCGGCGGCCTGCGTCGGGATCTCGGCCGCGAGCGCTGCCTGTCCGAGCACGATGGCCGGCGTGTAGGCGTGGAGAAACGAGACGCCGCCCGGGTCCGCTGGGTTCTGGAACGAGAGCGGCGGCGCCATGCCCATCACGCCGCACGCGTACGCGAGGGTCTGCGACATCGGGTACGGGTGCATCGACAGGTCGAGCGCGTACGCCTGCTGGTAGCCGAGCGCCTCGAGCGGTTGACCGTTCTTCTTCAGGACCGCCGGTTCGATGACGGCGAAGATGCTCGTGAGCAGCGGGTCGGCGTCCTTGTGGACGAGCGACGCGGCCCAGACCTCCTCGTCGAGCGGCATCTGCGCGGCGGCGGCCGTCTCCGAACGCATGCGGCGGAAGAAGCGCTCTTCGTCGGGCTCGGCGAAGTTCATGCAGAACAGCGCCTGGCACACGCAGTACGCCGAGTCGGCGCGCTTGGCCTCGGTGTAGAGCTTGCGCAGGAGCTTGTACGGCTCGGGCTTGTACGGGTTGCGCCGCAGGATGGGCACCTGCGCCGCGACGGCTTTGTCGAGGTACTGCGCCGGGTCGCTCGCATAGAGCCGCGCGAGCAGCTCGTTTCGTTCGATGTTGTCCGGGTCGAGCGTCTGCGCGGCCTCGTACGCGTCGATCGCCTCCGACATCCAGCCGAGCTTGTCCTTGTAGAGGACGCCGAGCCGCTCGAACGCCGCGAGCATCGCGTCGACGTCGTCCTTCGCCGTGGCGGCCTCGAGCTGGACCTTGAGCAGGTGCTCGACGCCCTCGTAGTCGCCCTTGCCGTCGCGGAGCTCGATGGCCTCGCCCACGGCGCGGTCGAGGGACGGGTCGAGCTCGAGCACCTGGCCGTAGAACTCGATCGCGCGGTCGGTCTCGCCGAGCTGACGGCTCGTGACGATGGCGACGGTGTGCAGGTACTTCGCCTTCTGCTTCTTGTCCTCGACCTTGCTGGCGAGCTTGAGGACGACCTCGACGAGCTTCGACCAGTCCTTCTCCTCGCTGTAGAGCTGCATCAGCTTGGTGAGGATCTTTCGATCGTCCGGGCGCTCGTCCAGGGCCGCGACGTAGCTCTTCGCGGCGCGCGTGCGATCGCCGATCTGGGTCGCGAGGACCTCGCCGATCTCGAGGAGAAGCGTCGTGCGCTCTTCGCCGGCGGCGACGTCGAGGCGACGGTTCTTGATGCGGACGACCTCCTCCCAGTCCTTCTTCGCCTCGTACACGCGGCAGAGCGCGTTGATCGGGGCGGCCGAGTCCGGCGAGAGGTCGGCGGCATCCATCAGGGGAAGGATGGCGCCCTCCGCGTCGCCCGCGCCGAGGCGCGAGAGGCCGAGGTTGAGCATCGCTTCGGCCTTGTCGGCCGGGGAAAGGCCTTCGACGAAGCGCTTGGTCAGGTCCGTGTACAGCGTCGCCGCCTCGGCGTGCTTGCCGGCGTCGAGGCTCACCTTGGCGGCGCGGGCGATCGCGCTCGGATCGTCCGGCGCGAGCGCGAGCATCGTCTTGACGGTGCCGATCGCCTTCTCCGTCGACCCGCTCTTGCTGAGCGCGTCGACGTACCGGACGAGCAGGCGGATGCCGTCCTCCTTCGGCAGCGCGTCCACCCGGTTCGCCAGCGACTCGTAGCTCTTCGACGCCTCGATGTATCGGCCGGCCTCGAAGGCCAGGTCGCCGAGGATCATCAGGCCGAGCATGTTGGTCGGGTCGAGGTCGACGGCCTTCGTGGCCGCCTCGCGGGCGCGATCGACGTCCTTGACGTGGTCGCGGAGCAGCTGCGCCATCTCGCCGTAGAGGCGCGCCTTCGACAGGTTGCCGGCGGCGCCCTCGATGGTGCGCATGATGAGCTCGACGGCGCTGGTCGCGTCGCCGCGGGCCAGGTAGGCGGCGCGGAGCGCGCTGGTCGCGACCGGGTTGTCCGGCTGCGCGTCGAGGGCGGCCTTGTACCGCTCGATCGCGCCATCGCGGTCGCCGGTGCCGTCGAGGATGCGAGCGGCGCGGATCCAGAGGTCGGCCTTCGCCTCGGGCGTCGTCGCCTTGGCGGCGAGCGACTCCACGGCGGCGAGCGCGGCCATCGCGTCGCCGGTCTGCGCGCGCAGGCTGGCGAGCGACTCGAGCGCGCCGGCGTGGTTCATGTCGATCTCGAGCACGCGCTCGTAGGCGTGGCGAGCGCGCTCGGGCGAGCCGACCTGCTCGATGAGGACGCGCCCCATCGCGAGCAGGATGTCCACGCGCCGCGTGTCGTCCGTGATGATGCGCAGGTGGCGGTCGTAGAGCGCGACGCACTCCTCCCACTTGTCGAGCGCGCGGTAGTGCCGCACGAGCGACGTGAGCGAGGCCTCGTGAGCCGGGTCGATCTTCAGGATCGCCTCGAGCGCCTCGGCGGCCTTCGCGTGGTCGAGGAACTCCTCCTCGTGGATGCCCGCGATGCGCTGGTGAAGGTTGATCCGCTGGCGCGGCGTCGCGCTGACCGTGATCTGCCGCTCGAGGTTCTCGACGAGCTCCTTGTAGCGGCCGGTGCGGTTGTAGATGCGGTCGAGGCCGCGGAGCGCGGTCAGGTTCTGCTTGTCCTCCTCGAGCACCGACTCGTAGCGGCGCGTCGCCTCGGGCAGATCGTTCAGGTGATCCTCGTGGAGCTCGGCGATCTTGCAGAGCGACTCGAGCCGCTCCTCGCCCGAGAGCGCCTGCGCGTGCTGCCCGAGGATCTTGGCGTAGCCCTTCCAGTCCTCGACGCGCTGGTAGATGCGCGCGAGGGCCTCGGAGGCCTTCGCGTGGCCCGGGTCCTCCTCGAAGATCTGCTCGAAGAGGTCCCGCGCGCGACCGGAGTCGTTGAGGCGGGTCTCGAGGAGATCGGCGGCCTCGGCGCGGAAATCGCGGGCCTGCGCGGGGGTGGGCGCGCGGTCGGCGCGCTGGAGCAGGACCTGGCCGAGCTCCTGCCACTGCTGGGCGCGGCGGTAGACCTGCGTGACGCCCTCGAGGGCGCCGACGTGCGCCGGATCGACCGAGAGGACGGCCTGGAAGCAGGGCAGGCCGAGGTCCGGACGCGCGATCTTCTCGGAGTACCAGCGGCCGAGCCGCGTGAAGAGCGAGATCTTCGCCTCGGCGGGCATGTCCGGCTGCGTGGATGCCTGGCTCAGAATCTGGAGCGCTTCGGCCCAGATCTTCATGTTCTCGCCGGCGGCGCGCTCGAGGTCCGTCGCGTATTCGTCGTGCTGGACGTCCTGCGCGAGGGCCTGTGCGAAGGCGAAGACGCCTTGCTCCTTGTCCTCGAGCTCTCGGACGTAGAGGTGTCCGATCTGGTTCAGGGCACGGGCGCGCTCGGCGCCGGTGGAGGCCTGCTCGCTCTTGCCGAGGAGCATCTCGACGAGCTCCTCGTGCTTGCCGAGCTTCCGCCGGACGTCCTCGAGGGCCGCGAAGGCGATATCGTCGGAGGGGTCGACCTCGAGCAGCGTCGCGTACGCGCCCTCGGCCCGCTCGAGCTCCTTCGCGCTCTCGAAGATGCGGGCGGCACGGAAGAGCAGCGCCTTCTTGCCGTCCTTGGCCTTCTGCTTGGCGTCGTCGTTCTCGCCGGCGTCGAGCGAGTCGGCGGCGAGCGCGAGCGCCTCGGCGACCTTGATCGGGTCCGCGCCGAGATCGATGAGGCTCTCGAGGCCGAGGGCCGCCTCCGAATCGAGCGCGTCCGCCAGGACCGCGTCGACCTTCTCGTTGATCTCCTCCTCGGTGACGCCCTTCTTGCTCGGGTCCTTCGCCTGCTTGCCGAGCGGCTCGATGGCGCCGAGCACTGCAGCCACGTCCTTCGGGCGGTCGGCCGCCACCTTCGCAAGGAGGCGCGCGGCGAGGTCGTCGAGCTCCTTGGTCACCCAGCCGCGGGGGGCGAGCGACGAGAGCGCGGGCGGGGGCTGCGTGATCGCGGCGACCACGAGGTCGGCCGTGGTGTCGCCGTGGAACGGCGCTTTGCCGGAGAGCAGCTCGAACAGCAGCGTGCCGAAGCCGTAGACGTCGCTGGCGACGTCGGCGATGCGGCCGCGGAGCTGCTCGGGGGACTGCGAACGTGCGAGCGCCGCCGGGCCCCAGGTCGCGCTCGGTAGGCCGCTCGCACCCGGGCTGGCGCCGAGGCGGTCGCCGCCGGCGTCGATGAGGACGGCGCGGGGGTGGCCGTCCGCCCCGCGCGCGACGAGGATGTTCTCGAGCTTCACCGCGCCGTGGGCGAGGTGCTTGCCGTGCAGCGCGCCCAAGGCCCCGAGGATCCCGCGGACGAGCGCCTTCGCCTCGTTGATGTGGAGCGGGCCGGTGCGGGTGATGCGCGAGGCGAGCGGCTGGCCGTCGATCGGCGCGTAGCTCAGCCACAGGCGCCCGTCGGCGAGGCCGCAGGCGAGGTGGCTCGGCAGGCTCTCGTGCTCGACGCGCGCGGCGAGGCGCACGGACGTCATGAAGCGGCGGAGCGCCGCCTGATCGCGCGTGGCGTCGCGCTTCCACACCTTGAGCGTGCAGTCGGCGCCATCGTTTTTCGCCGCGTACACCGTCGCCCGCGGGCCGTCGCCGAGCTTTCGGGCGATGGTGAACGGGCCGATCTTGTCGCCGGCTTTCAGCTCTTCTTGCCGGAGGACGCCACGGGCGGCGAGCTCCTTCACGCGGGCCTCGACCTCCGAGCGCGACGCGACGATCGCGTCGACGAGCGCGCCGACCGCGTCCAGCTCCTGGCAGCGGTCGGACAACGCGCGAGCGAACGAGGCCTTGGACGCGACGCCTCCGATCTCGCTGGGCTCGAGGCCCAGGAGCTCGGTCGACATCGCGATCATTTCCTCGAGAGAGAAGAGGCGCTCGAGCTCGCCCCGGACGAGTTCAATGGACATGGATCTCCTCGGAAGGCATCCCACCGGTCTCCGGGGACACCGCGCGGCGGGGGATGCTAGCCAATGCGCGGACGAAGTGTGACGGTTTCGCCGCCGCTCGGGCGAACGCGCACGGCAGCGCACGAAACGCAGTTCGGAACGCCCGCCGCGCCCCGAGAAGTTGGCCCCGCGCGCCGCGGCGTGCGAGCCGGGGAGCGTGCGCCGACTCACGCTGTTCCTCGAGCGGGTCCTGCCGGTCGCCATCCTCGTGGTCGCGGTCGTCGGGGCTCCCGTGATGATCTTCTCGCCGCAAGGGCTCCCGAGGCTGCGCGGCCTCCAGAAGGAGCTCGGCGACGTCGACGACGAGAACGCGGAGCTGCGCCGGCACATCGAGTCACTGCGCGGGCGGGTCTCCCGGCTGCGCGACGATCCGGCGGCGGTCGAGCGCATCGCGCGCGACGACCTCGGCCTCGTTCGCCAGACCGAGGTCGTCTTCCAGTTCGCCGGTCGGCGCTGAAGCCCGCAGGACGCCGGGGGATTCTCGGCGGATGAAGGCTGCCGGCGTCAGCCCGGCGGCCGCGAACCGACCGGCGAGGCCGGCGAGCGGATCGCTTCCCATTGACTCGGCCGCGTGGCGCGGAGCGTGGTTCCGCGACCGGGGCCGTCGCGCGACGAGCGCGTCGCGTCTCGCGCCCATCCGCGGGGGTCGCCGGGCTCTCGGTGGCCTCGCCGCACGGCTCGACGGAGCCCATTCGCCCACGTCACCGCGGTAGGGCGAGGCGCTCGCGCGTTGCGCGCGGCTTCCCGGCCAGCGCCGTCGTGCCGCTCGCGATCGTCGGGGGGCGCAGGCGGTGCCCGCGCGAAAGGCGCCCGTCGTGTGAGCCTCTGGTATCCTCCCGGTTCAAATGGAGCTCGCGCGCCGCCTGCTCGTTGCCGGGATCGTCTCGGCCTCCGACCTCGGGCGGGCGCTCGTCGTCTCGACGGAGCGCCACCTCCCGCTGGCGCTCGCGCTCGTGCAGTCGAAGGCCGTCACGGAGGCCGAGCTCGAGGGCGAGCTCGCGCAGGCGTCCGGCCCGGCCCTCCCGCGCGTGTACCCGTCGCCCGAGCTGTGCGCGCGCCTGCCGCTGCTCGCGGCGCGGCGGCTCGGCGCGATCCCTCTCCGGCGCGACCCCGTCTCGGGCGTCGTCGACGTCGCGGCGCTCGACCCGCTCGACTCGCATGTCGCGCGCGAGCTCGCGTTCCACCTCGGCGAGCCCGTGCGACTGCTGCGGGCGCGGCTCGCCAGCGTCGAGGAAGCGCTGCGCAACCTCGAGGGCGACGGGCGCGGGCTCGAGAGTCGCAGGCTGCGCTGTCACACCCCGGCTTCGCCGCACGGGGCGCCCGTCTCGTGGCGGCCGCCGTCGGCAGCGGAGGAGGATCCCCCGGCGTCGCCGATCCCGCTCGTGCGGCGCAGCGTGCCGCCGCCTCACCCCGACGACGCGCGCGCGGTGCGGCTGCCGTCCTTCGCGGACGTCGGCGGCGAGCACGACCCCGACGGCACGGTCGTGCTGCAGCTCCGCTCGGTGAAGCCGTCGACGCAGGCAGCCACGGTCGCGCGAATCGACGCCGTGGAGCGCGCGGTCGCGGATCCCCCGCCGGGGCGCGCCGAGCTGCAGCCGTCGCCTCCGCCGAGGCCGACCCAGCGCCCCGCCATCGTCGTCGACGTGCCTCCGCCGCGCACGCGCCCGGCGGGCACGCTCGCCCCGTCGGCCTCGCTGAGACCGCCGGTCGTCGCGTCGATCCCGCCGCGGTCGTCGGCCGGGCGCACGCTCCTCCCGCCGGGGCCGCTCGCCGTGCCGGCGCCGGCCGGCGAGGGCGCGCCGCGGCTCCGCGACCTCCAGACGAAGGCGGACCGCCCCGACACGCTCGACGCGCTCGGGCTCGAGGCGGAGGGCCTCGTGATGCCGGCGCCCCGCGCCGGGCTAGCCGACGACTTCGCGGACGTCGTCGCGCTCGTGCGGCGGGCGCCTAGCCGCGACGCGGTGGTCGACCGCGTGCTCCGCGGCCTCGCCCGGGTCGCGCGGCGCACGGCGGTCTTCGCCGTTCGGCGCGACGGGTACGTGGGTTGGACCTGCAACGAGGCGTTCGGCGACGCGGCCGCGTTCCGCGCGGTGAGCGTCCCTGCCGAGGTCCCGAGCCTCTTGCGCACCGCGGGCACCACCGCCGTCTACCTCGGGCCCGTGCCGGACACGGCCGCGCACGAGGGAATCCTGCGCGTGATGGGGCGCGCGACGGACGACGTAGCGGCCGTCTCGGTGCGCGTTGGGGGTCGGCCCGTCATGGTGCTGCTCGTCGACGAGCTCGAGGACTCGATGGGCGGCACGCGGCGCATGGACGAGCTGGCGCGAGGCGCCGGCGAGGCGCTCGCGCGGCTGCTCGGCGCGCGCTGAGACCGCGCGCGCGAGCCACCGCGCCGCCCGCACCGGTCGCGCGCCGACGGCTCGGCGGCCGCTTGCGATGGCCGCCGCGCGCGCTTTGTGGAATTGAGAGGGTCGACATGGCCGACACCCCGGATCGCACGAACACCGCTCGCGCCCGCTTCCTCTCCCGCCTCCAGAAGTCGAAGGCGTCCGCCCGTCGCCGCGCAGGGCTGCTCTCCGGCCCGCCGGGCGCCGAGTCGCTCGACGCGGACGACCTCTACGACGCGAGCTCGCTCGCGGCGACCGGCTTCGACCCCGATCGCGATCTCGGCTTTCCCGGCGAGCCCCCGTTCACGCGCGGCGTGCAGCCCAACATGTTCCGCGGGCGCCTCTGGACGATGCGTCAGTACGCCGGCTTCGGCACCGCGGACGAGTCCAACCAGCGCTACCACTACCTCCTGAAGCAGGGCCAGACGGGCCTCTCGGTGGCGTTCGATCTGCCGACGCAGATGGGGCGCGACTCGGATCATGCGCTCGCCGCGGGCGAGGTCGGCCGCGTCGGTGTCGCGATCGACTCGATCGACGACATGCGCCGCCTGCTGCGCGGGCTGCCGCTCGACCGGATCTCCACGTCGATGACCATCAACTCGACGGCGGCCATCCTGCTCGGCCTGTACATCGCGGTCGCCGAGGAGCAGGGCGTCCCCCGCACCGCGCTGCGCGGCACGATCCAGAACGACATCCTCAAGGAGTACGTCGCGCGCGGCACGTACATCTACCCGCCGACGCCGTCGCTGCGGATCATCGCGGACATCTTCGCCTTCGCGGGCAAGGAGGTGCCGAGCTTCAACACGATCTCGATCAGCGGCTACCACATGCGCGAGGCGGGCTGCGACGCCGCACAGGAGATCGCCTTCACCCTGGCCGACGGCATCGAGTACGTGAAGACCGCGATCGCCGCGGGGCTCGACGTCGACGAGTTCGGCGGGCAGCTCTCGTTCTTCTTCAACGGTCACAACAACGTGCTGGAGGAGGTCGCGAAGTTCCGCGCCGCGCGTCGCATGTGGTCGTCCATCATGGCCGATCGCTTCGGCGCGAAGACGGATCGCGCGCGCGCGCTCCGCTTTCACTGCCAGACGGCGGGCGCGACGCTGCAGGCCCAGCAGCCGATGGTCAACGTGGTGCGCGTCGCCCTGCAGGCGTTCGCGGCCGTGCTTGGCGGCTGTCAGTCGCTGCACACCAACAGCTTCGACGAGGCGCTCGGCCTGCCGACGGCCGAGGCCGCGACGCTCGCGCTGCGCACCCAGCAGGTGATCGCGCACGAGTCAGGCGTCGTCGACTTCGTCGACGCGCTCGGCGGATCGTACGCGGTCGAGGCGATGACGACGCGCCTCGAGGCGGCCGCGCGCGACTACATCCGCCGGATCGACGAGCTCGGCGGCATGGCCTCGGCGATCGAGCAGGGCTACGTGCAGCGCGAGATCCAGGCGAGCGCGTACCGCTACCAGCTCGACATCGAGGCCAAGCGCCGCGTCATCGTCGGGCAGAACGACTTCGTCTCGGAGGCCGCGCCCGTGCCCGTGATGAAGATCGATCCGCGCATCGAGCGCGAGCAGGTCGAGCGGGTGCGCGCGTGCCGCGCCGCGCAGGACGCTCCAAAGGTCGCCGAGGCGCTCGGGCGCGTCGACGCGGCCGCCCGCGGCACGCAGAACCTGCTCCCGCCGATCCTCGATGCCGTGAAGCTCGGCGCGACGGTCGGCCAGGTCAGCGACGTGATGCGTGTCGTGTGGGGCGAGCACCGGGAGACGTTGACGGTCTAGGGCGCGCCGTGCGGGTGATCTCGTTCGCGGCGGTTGGCCACGTGACCGCAGACCTGCTCCTCGGTGCGGGCGCCGTCGAGGCGCGCACGCCCGGCGGATCGGCGCTCTATGCCGGTCTCGCCGCGGTGGCGTTCGGCGCGCGCGCGCGGGTCGTGACGGCGTGCGCGTCCGACGCGGCGGCGCTCGCGCTGCTCGCGGCGGCGGGCGTCGAGGTGCGCGTCTCGCCCTCGCCCGTCACGACGACCTTCGAGAACGACCACCGATCGGGTGTCCGCGTGCAGCGCGTGCTCCGCGTGGCCGAGGCGATCGTCGCAGAGCCGGTCGACGCCGACGTCGTCTTCGTGTGCCCGGTGGCGGGCGAGGTGAGCGGAGCGGTCGCGGTCTTCGGCGAGCGCGGCGCGCTCGTCGGCGTGGGCCTCCAGGGCATGCTGCGCACGATCGGGCCCGACGGGGACGTTGGGCGGCGCCGAGAGCTCGACCCCGCGGCGCTCGTCGGTGCGGACGCGGCGTTCGTGAGCCGCGAGGACCTAGCGGGCGACGCGGGCCTGGAACGATCGCTCGCCGATCGCGTCCCCCTGCTCGTGGTGACGGACGGCGCGGCGGGCGCGACGCTCTACCGCGCCGGCGAGGCGGCGCACGTCGCCGCGGCGGTCGCGCGCGAGATCGATCCGACGGGCGCGGGCGATCTCTTCGCGACGGCGTTCCTGGTCGCGATGGCGCGCGGTGCGGACTCGATGGAGGCCGCCATCGAGGGCGCGTGCGCCGGGGCGATCGCGGTGGAGGCGATCGGCACGGCGGCGGTCGCGGGGCTCGCCGGCCTCGCCGCGAGGCGCGCGGCGTGGGGGCGGGCGAACGGCTAGTTGCCGCCCCTACGGTCGTCGAGCGCCGTCGCTCGCCACGACCTCCGCGCCCTCGTCGTTACCGTCGTCGCCGTCCGTGGCCAGCGCGCCCTCGCGCAGCAGCGTTGCCAGCTCGTCGGTCGAAAGCTTCCCGGGCGCGCCGTGCTCCTCGTCGAACACGGCGCTCGCAAGCGCGCGCTTGTCGGCGTGGAGCTCGATCACCTGCTCCTCGACCGTCCCGCGCATCACGAGTCGCACGACCGTGACCGCGCGCGTCTGCCCGATGCGGTGCGCGCGATCGGTGGCCTGGTCCTCGACGGCCGGGTTCCACCACGGGTCGAGGTGCAGCACGTAGTCGGCGCCCGTCAGGTTGAGGCCCGTCCCGCCGGCCTTGAGCGAGATCAGGAACAGCCGCGCGCTGCCCTCCTGGAAGGCGTCGACGCGCCGCGCGCGCTCGTCGTACGGGGTCGACCCGTCGAGGTACTCGTAGCGGATGCGGCGCGCGTCGAGCGCCTCGCGGACCAGCGCGAGGTGGCTCGTGAACTGGCTGAAGACGAGCGCGCGGTGCCCTCCCTCGCCGAGCTCCTCGACCAGCTCGAGCAGCGCCGCGAGCTTCGACGAGGGTACCGCCGAGTGCTCGTCGAACAGGCGAGGGTGGCACGCCAGGCGTCGCAGCTTCGTCAGCCAGGCGAGCACGAGGAAGCGCGCGTCCTCGCCGTCCGGTCGCGCGATGGCCTCGACCGCGGCGAGGCGCGCCGCCTGGTAGAGCTCGCGCTCCTTCGGCGACGGCTCGACGAGCCGCGTGATCTCGGTCCGCGGCGGCAGCTCGGGCGCGACCTCGGCCTTCGTGCGGCGCAGGACGAAGGGGCGCAGCACGCGCGCGAGCGCCGCCATGCGCGCGGGGCTGCGGGTGCGCTCGATCGGCCCCGCGAAGCGGTCGCGGAACTGCTCCCAGCTCCCGAGCAGCCCGGGCGTGAGGATGCGCATCAGGCTCCACAGCTCGCCGAGGTGGTTTTCCACCGGCGTGCCCGTCAGCGCCACGCGCATGTCCGCCTGCAGCGACCGCACCGCGCGGGCCCGCCGCGTGAGGGCGTTCTTGATGGCCTGCGCCTCGTCGATCACCAGGGTCGCGAAGCGGACGCGCGCGAGCGGCTCGGCGTCGAGGGTCACGATCCCGTAGCTCGACACGAGGACGTCTCCTGGGCCGAGCTGGTCGAGCAGCGCGACGCGGTCCGGGCCGCGGTAGACGGCGACGCGCAGCCCAGGCGCGAACCGGGCCGCCTCGCGCAGCCAGTTCGATCCGACCGAGGTGGGCGCGACGACCAGCGCGGGCCCGTCGGCGGCGCGGTGCAGCAGCAGCGCGAGCGCCTGCAGGGTCTTGCCGAGGCCCATGTCGTCGGCGAGGCACGCGCCCGCACCCCACGCCGCGAGGCGCGCGAGCCAGGCGAAGCCCTCGACCTGGTAGTGGCGCAGCGTCGCGGTCAGTCCGTCGGGCAGCGCGGGATCGAGCGCCTTCGCTGCGTCGATGCGGGAGACGAGCGATCGGAAGCTCGCCGCGGCCGCGAGGTCGGCGCTCGACTCGACCAGCGCCTCGAGCTTGTCGGCGGCGAGCGGCGACACCTCGAGCCCGTGCTTGCCGTCGAAGACGACCCCCTCGACGGCCTCGAGCCGCTCGCGCAGCTCCTGCTCGATCGCGGCGAAGCGCCCGGGCGCGATCGCGACGTATCGGCGTCCGGCGCGCACGGCGCCGAGCAGCGTCGCGAGCGTGACGACCGCGCCGTCGACCTCGACCGACCCCTCGAGCCCGAACCAGTCGCGCTTCTCGGTGACCTCGATGCGCAGGCGTGTCGGCAGGCGCTCGACGCGCAGCGGGGAGTCCGCCGCCCACTCCACCGCGAGCTCGCCTTCGCGATCGCGCAGCGCGAGCACGAGATCGAGCGCGCGATCCTCCGACAGGATGCGGTAGCGGAAGGGCCCGGCCGCGTCCGCGTCGTGCAGCGGCAGCGTGGGGATCAGCGCCTCCGCCGCCCGCTGCTCGGCGTCGAGGTCGCGCCGCGCGAAGGTGCGCCGGCCGGCGTCCACGTGCCTCGCGATGGTCGGGCCTTCGCCCGGGGCCCACGCCGGGCCTCCGGGGATCGGCCGCGCGCAGATCTCCACGTCGAGCGCGGCCCCCTCGAGCGGCGTGACGCGCACCATCGGGCTCGCCGAAGCGGGGACCTCGCCGCCGTCGAGCTCGGGCGGCAGATCCAGGTCGAAGCTCTCGGCGTGATCGGCGAGGCGCCGCACGATCTCGTCGTGGCTGGCTGGCGGGAAGGGCGCGGTGTGCGTCGCGAGCGCGGCCCCGACGGCCTGCGCGACGTCGTCGACCGGCGCGATGAACAGGCGAGCGCCCTCCGGCGCGACCGCGAGGACGTGCCGTTCGCCGGAGTCGTCCTCGTGCACGCGCGCGATCTCGGCGGCGGCGATGGGCGCGGACCCCACACGAAAGCGCGCCGCGAGCCCGCGCCCATCGTCGTCCTCGAGCCGGAGCGAGAGGCGCGCGATCTCGATCGCGATCGGCACGTCCTCGCGGTCCTGCGCGAGCACGACGCGCGGGTGCCCGACCAGCATGAGCAGCAGCTCGATCGACCCGCCCCGAGGCGGGGTGCTGGTCGCGTAGGGCTCCTTCGCGCGCAGCGCGCGCAGCGGCGGTCCGTCGAACGTGTTGCGGAGGTGAGCGCTGCTGCGCGGGAGCGCGTACGGGTACACGCGCGAGCCCTTGCCGAAGCCGCCCGTCTTCTTGGGGTGCTGCAGCAGCAGCTCGACCGACGGCTCGCCGTCGTCGAGGCGCACGCGCCACACGAGCCGGTCCTCGCTGTGCTCCACCTCCTCGGGCCGTACCGCGGCGAGGCGTCGGTCGAGGGCGCGCACGAAGCGTGACCACGCGGGCGCGCCGAGCAGCTCGGCGAGGGTCGCGAGGCCGGGCGACGGCGGCTCGTGCAGGCGCAGGATCAGCGCGTCGAGCGCGCGCGCCTGGTGGGCGCGGCAGCTCGACGAGGCGGGGACGCACGTCGAGCAGCGCATCGGCAGGTCGGGCTGATCGAGGAGGAGGGTCACCTCGCGCGTGGTGTCGGTCCAGTGCTCGCGCTCCCGCACGACGACGCGCAGGGGCGCCTCGAGGAGCTGCGCGCACAGCGTCGTGACCGGCGCCGCCGGCGGCTCGACGTGGCCGAACGCGGACCGGCGGTCGCGGACGCGCGCGAGCAGCGCCACGATCGTCGGGTCCGTCGGAGGCCCGCCGTAGGTGGCCACCCAGGCTTCGCGGTCGGCGATGAAGCGCGCGACCTGCACCGCGCGCGCGAGGTAGGTCGAGGCGACGCCGCTGGCCCAGCGACCGTCGCGCGTCGCCGCGGCCACGACCAGGTCTTCCATCGTCGCCTCGCCGATCCGCGGCCCGGGCCCGTAGAGCGACCGGCCGAGGTAGGGAGGCGGCGCGGCCGCGAGCGCGTGCTCGGCGCCGACGTCGTGAGCCCACGCGCGCAGGGCGTCGCGCTCGGTCGGTGGGGGCGGGACGACGTACCGCTCGATCTGGTCGGGGCTCGGCCGGGGAGGCGCGGGCGAGGGCAGGGGCGGGCGAGGGGGGGGGAGCGAGGGCAAGGGCATCAGCGAGGGCAAGGTTATCAGTGAGGGCAAGGGGGTCGGGGAATGGGAGATCGTCGCCACCTCCGCGGAGGAGGTCGCCACGCTCGAGGCGGGCGTCTCCGCGTCCGCGGGGGCGTCGCCGAGGGCGGTCGTGGTCGCCGGTGCCTCGGGCGGCGGAGGTTCGAGGTCGGGCGTCGGTGGCGCCGCCGGGGCTGCGCGCGGCGGTCTCGCGACCTCGGCCACGACCCACGCCCCGAATGCTCGCGCGATGGCCTTGCGGTGGCGCGGCAGCACGATCCGGTCGAACGCGACGTCGAGCACGGCGTCGACGCTCCCCCAGCCGATCTCGCGCAGCACGGTGTCGAGCTCGCCCGCTTGCGCGACCGAGAGCTCGAGGTGGGGGACGGCGTCCTCGACGGGCAGCGCCAGCACCGCGCGCACCGCGTCGCCCTGCGCGCGCGCCCAGGCCCCCAGCGCAGCGAGCGAGGTGAGCTGGGCCGCGGTCGGCGGTCGGACGTCGACGCTCAACGCTTGCGCGGGCTCGCCGCCGGCGCCCCCCAGTTCTTGACCACCTGGCAGCTGCGCGCGTCGATCTCGCGCCGGTACTCGTCATGCCCGTCGACGCGGATGCTCCACACCGTGGGGCTCTTCGGCGTGAACGCGCCGTTGTAGTAGAGGTGCAGCGTGGCCACCGCGTTCTGCGGCACGCCGCTCAGCACCGCCGCGTTCCAGGCGGAGACCGAAGGGCACGCGGGCACGTCGAGCGCCCGGCCGCGATCCGGCGCGCTCGCCCACGTCTTCGTGGTGGTCATGCTGCCCCTCCCGACATGGACGAGCAGTCGCGAGTGGGTGACGTCCTTGCCCGGCGGCGCCTCTGGGTCCGTGGTGGTGAACTCGAAGTGGACCGACCCCGCGTTGCTGTCGCTGGTGTCGACGAGCCCGCCGGTCACGTTGAAGAACACCGCGGTCGACATCACGGGGCTCGCCGACTCGGCCAGCGCGAGCGCGCGTGCCTTCTTCACGATCTCGGCGGCGTCGACCATGCGCGGCCCGATCGGGGGCGCGGGCGGGACGCCGGGCACGGTGGATGGGGGCGCGCCGAGCGGCACCGCGACGGCCGGGCCCGAGGCGCGCGACCGCGCCGACATGGAGGTGGTGAAGAGGACGGCGCCGAGGACCATCGGCAGCACGGTCGTCACCACCACCAGCGTGATCACCACGCGTGCGGCCGCCTCCGGCGCGCGCGCGACGATGCGCCCGAGGTTCGGATCGAGGGGGGCGACGGGGTAGATCGGCACGGCGGGTCGGCGGCGCCCCTCCCACTCGACGACCGATCGGAAGCCGCAGTACTGGCACGTCACGACCTCGAGCCCGGGCAGAAGCTCGAGCGCGGCGCCGCAGCGGGGGCAGTTCGCGGTGACGAGGCGGGGCATGTCGTTCCTCCCAGCATCAGGTAACGCTTTCGGGCCGGTCTGCATAGGAGAGCCGCTGCCGGCCGAGCCGCGGTGCGCCGGCCCCCCTTCGCTACGGCGAGCTCGGGGGCGCGGTCCGGCCGGGCATGGGAGGCTCCCCGGGCGGCCGCGGAGGCTTCCCGGGCCGCCGGCAAGGCTTCTGCCGTGCCCCCGAAGGCCTCGTCGAGCGGTCGGAGCGCGTGATTCCGAGCACTTGGAGGTTCCAGCTCGAGCGGAACCGGCTCCGCACCCCCACGGGAAGCCCGAAATGCCGCGCCCGAGGCCTCCAGGCCCGGTGCGGGGAGCTTCCGGCTTGCCGCCGAGGCCTCCGGGCCGTGAACCGAGCCCCCTTTGGGCCGCCGGCTACGAGTCGCGGAGCAGCGAGAGCATCCCGAGCGCCGCCCGCTTCCGCGTGCTGCCCTCGTTGCTCGCCGCGCCGACGCACAGCGGGCAGCCCTCGGCGCAGGTGCAGTTGCCGATGAGGTGCCCGGCGCGCGCGAGCAGCTCCCCGGCGTGCTCGTGGATGCGCTCGGCGAGGCCGACGCCGCCGGGCACGTTGTCGAAGAGGAAGATCGTGGGGTCGAACCCCGCGTGCGCTCCGCCGCTCGCCCGTGGGGGCGCGTCGTCGTCGCCGACGTCGCCGAGCGTCTGCCCGAGGTCGCGCGGGTCGCACATCAGCGCGAGCGTCGCGACCGTCTCGAGCGCGCGCCCCACGCCACGCAGCCCGTCGATCGCCGCCGCGCGACCCATGCCGAGCTCCTCGCACAAAGCCTCGGGCACCGTGAGCCAGAACGAGGTCGTGTGCTTCTGGATGTCCGGCAGGCGCACGTCGCCGTAGCCCGCGTTCTCGTGCGTGTGAAACTTGATCTTCTTGTAGCCGACGACCTTCTCCACGACGCTGACCTCGCCCCACGCCGCGCTCGCGCGCCCGATCGGCCCGCGCTTCGTCTCCTCGATGACCGAGATCTTGCGGTTCGTCATCGCCGTCGTGAAGTAGTCCGGCACGACCTTCGTCACGAAGGCCTTGTGGTTCTCGTAGTCGAGCTTCTCGACCTGGTACTGCTCGCCGTCGTGCTGGTAGATGGCCTGCTCGTGCAGCATCGTCGGCGTCGCGCGCCAGTCGAGCTCCGCGAGCGCGCGGCCGGTGGACTTGTCGATGATGACGAAGTTGTCCCAGCCGATGCTGCGCAGGCTGACGTGGTTGGCCGGGTACGAGTCGGCGGCCCAGTGGAAGCGGTCGCCGGACTCGTGCACGACGCCGTGCCCGGCGAGGAACCGCAGCGCCTCGCGCGTGTCGTCGGCGCCCAGGCCGGCGTAGCTCTCGCCTCCGACGAACGGGAGCTCGAACGCGGCGCACTTGAGGTGCTGCACGAGGATCTCGGTGTTGGTCGGGTCGATGCGCGCCTCCTCGGCCGACCCCGCGAGCAGGTGCTCGGGCGTGCGCGCGAGGTACTGGTCGATGGCGTTGCTCGACGCGACCATCACCGCGATGCTCTGCGATCCGCGCCGGCCCGCGCGCCCGAAGCGCTGCCACGTCTCGGCGACCGATCCCGGGTAGCCGGCGCAGATGACCGCGTCGAGGTCGCCGATGTCGATGCCGAGCTCGAGCGCGTTCGTCGCGACCACGCAGAGGATCTCGCCGTTGCGCAGGCCCTCCTCGACGCGCCGGCGCGTCTCCGGGAGGTAGCCGCCGCGGTAGGCCATGAGCGCCTCGGCGCCGCACTCCGACGCGACCTTGTCGCGCAGGTACTTGAGCATGATCTCGACCGAGTTCCGGCTCTGGCCGAAGACGATCGTCGGCACCTTCGCGCGCACGAGGTCGGCGGCGAGGTTGACCGCGCTCTTCACGTAGCTCGCGCGCACGCCGAGCTCGGCGTTCACCACCGGCGGGTTGAACAGGAAGAACCGCCGCTTGCCGCGCGGCGCGCCCGTCTGATCGACGAGCTCGACCTCCGCCTCGTCGACGCCGAGGATGCGCGCCGCGTGCTCGCGCGGGTTGCCGATGGTCGCCGTCGCACACAGAAACACCGGCTTGGCGCCGTGGAACGCGGCCGCGCGCTTGAGCCGCTCGATCACGTGGGCGACGTGCGATCCGAAGACGCCGCGGTAGGTGTGCAGCTCGTCGATCACGACGTACTTGAGGCGCTGGAGCGTGCGCGCCCAGTGCGCGTGGTGCGGCAGGATCCCCGCGTGCAGCATGTCGGGGTTGGTCATCACGATCGGGCTGCGCTCGCGGGCCGCGCGGCGCGCGTCGCCCGGGGTGTCGCCGTCGTAGACGATGGCAGGGATGTCGAGGCCCGACGCACCGATGAGGTCCCGCAGGCCGGCCTCCTGGTCGCGCGAGAGCGCCTTGGTCGGGTAGAGGTAGATCGCGCTCGCGTCCTCGCCGCCGGCCAGCCCGCGCGCGATCGCGTCGAGCACCGGCAGGTGGAAGCAGAGGCTCTTGCCGCTGGCGGTCGGCGTCGCGATGACGACGTGCTTGCCCGCGCGCGCCGCGGCGATGGCCTGCGCCTGGTGGTCCCAGAGCTGCGTGATGCCGCGCGCGTGGAGCGCCGCGAGGAGGGTGGGGGGCAGGTCGCCCGGCAGCGGTGCGAAGCGGCCCTCCGTCGGCGCGAGCTCGCGATCGGCCGTGAGGCAGGGGCGGACGTAGCCGGAGCGGTGCCACGAGTCGACGACCGAGTCGATTCCGGTCGGCTGCTTCCAGGGAGGTAGCGGCATGGCAGGCTCATACTAAACGGATGTCCCGTGGCGGGCCAGTGGCCGCGGCGGCGAGGCGCTCCGGCGGGCGAGCCGCCGGGCGTCCTCGTCGGGGGGGGGGCGCGGCGCGTCGAGGTCGTGCTCGGCGCGATCGGTGGGACGTCCGCTTTGCGGGTCCGGGTTGCATCGCGTACTACGATGTCGACGCGCATGAACGACGACCCGCGGGGCCTCGGGCCCGTCGAGCCCAGCCCCTCTCCCCCGACTGCGCCGGGCGCAGCGACCGCCTCCGCTGCGATCGAGGCCCCCTCCGCGCCCTTCGGCGAGGGGCCCCCCGCGGTGCACCTCGTCCGGCTCGACGCGCCGCCGCTCGTGGGCTTCGTCGAGATCGCGGCGCCGAACGCCGCGCCCAGTCTCGTCGTCGCGGCCCCGGCGGCGAGGCCGTACCAGCCCGATTATCGCTTCCTCACGGTCCTCACGGTGGTGTCCCTCGTCGCCGACCTCGCGACGAAGGCCTGGGCAAAAGGTCGCCTGGCCGGCTTCGAGCCGCGCCCGGGCCTCCCGCGCAAGGTCGAGGTGTGGAAGGACCACCTCGACTTCGTCTACGCGCTCAACCCGGGCGGGGCGTGGAGCTTCCTGCGCGGCCTGCCCGAGCTCTTCCGCCGGCCGTTCTTCCTCTTCATCTCCGCCGCCGCGATCGTCTTCATCGTCTCTGTCTACCGGCGCGTACGGCCCGAGCAGCGCGCGATGCGCTGGGGCCTGCCTCTCGCGCTCGGCGGCGCGATCGGCAACCTCGTCGACCGCATCCGCTACGGATCGGTCATCGACTTCATCGATTTCTACGTGAAGAGTGGAGGGCAGGAGCGGCACTGGCCGACGTACAACGTCGCCGACGTCGCTATCGTCGTGGGCGTCGCGCTGATGGCGATCGACACCCTGACCACGCGACACGACCCTGCGACCGCCACCGCGCCGGGATCGCCTTCGTCCGCGGCCGGCCTCGCGATCGGCGTACCCTCGACGCCCCCGCCGGGGACCGGCGTGCCGGGTCAGCCCTAGCGCCCGCGGCTCGCGCGCCGACAGCCGCGTTGCCCGGCGGCGCGTTTCGTCGTAGAGGAGCCGCTTCGATGAGCGACGAACCCAGCGCGAAGGCCCAGGACGGGCAGATCCCGTCGGTCGCCGACGAGGCGGGCGCCCCCCCTCGCGGAGACGCCCCCGAGCCCGCCGCAGAGGCCCCGCCGGGCAAGCCCTGGCACCCGTCCTACGCCTTTCTGGCCGCCGTTTCGCTCGTGAGCCTCGTCGCCGACTTCGGCACGAAGCACTGGGCGAAGGTGCGCCTCGACGTGCCCGATCAGCCCTGGGACGAGCGCCGCGTCGAGGTCATCAAGGACCACCTCGCGTTCACGTTCGCCCGGAACAAGGGCGGCGCGTGGGGCCTCTTGTCCGACGAGAACGAGGCGGTGCGCAAGCCCTTCTTCCTCCTCGTCTCGCTGGCGGCGATCGTCTTCATCTTCTCGCTCTACCGCAAGCTGGCCCCCACGCAGCTCGCGCTCAAGTGGGGCCTTCCGCTCGTGCTCGGCGGCGCGCTCGGCAACCTCGTCGACCGGATCCGCTACGGCCACGTCATCGACTTCATCGACGTGCGCGCCGGCTTCATCCGGTCGCTAAACTCGCTCTTCACGTCCGGCGCGAGCGACCACTGGCCAACCTTCAACATTGCCGACGTGGCCATCGTGGCCGGCGTGGGGCTGATGGCCGTCGACATGTTCACCTCCCGCAAGCAGAAGGACGCGCCCGCCAGCCCCACGGCGTAGCGCGCCGCACCGCCCCTTGCGACCGACGCTCTTCCAGGTCTTCGACGTCGCGTTTCCGGCCTACTTCGTCCTGCTCCTGTCGGGCTTCGTGTTCGCGACGGCGCTCGGCGCCCTGTGGGCGCGGCGCATCGGCAAGGACCCGGACGTCATCGTCGACCTCGGCCTCGCGTGCCTGCTCATGGGCGTTGCGGGCGGGCGCATCCTGCACGTGCTCGCGGACGGCTACTTCTGGGACTACGTGCACCTTTGCACGGACCCGTCGCAGGTCGACTGGCACGTCGAGGCGCTGGAGTGCACCTCGCGCTACCACGGCGCCTGGGACGCGGCGCGAGCGGTCTGCCACCCCATCGAGGCCGACTGCTTCGCCTGGGCGAAGTTCTGGGCCGGCGGCCTCACCTACTACGGCGGCTTTCTCGGCGCGTCGCTGATGGCCGTCTACCTCCTGCGCCGCGACCGCTTCCCGTTCTGGAAGGCGGCGGACATGGCCGGCTTCGCCGTCCCGATCGGCCTCGGCTTCGGCCGCATGGGCTGCCTCCTGGCGGGCTGCTGCTTCGGTCGCGAGACCGACGGCCCCTGGGCGATGGTCTTCCCGCCGCACAGCCCGGCCAGCGAGGCCGCGTTCAAGCGCGGCGCGCTCCCGACGGTCGCCTCGTGGTCGCACGCGGTGCACCCGACGCAGGTCTACGAGGCCGCGCTCTCGATCGGGATCGCGGCGTTCTGCCTGCTCTACGTGCACGGCCGCAAGCGCTACGACGGGCAGGTGTTCGTCGCGTTCCTCGCGCTCTATGCGCTCGGTCGCGCCGCCCTCGAGATCCTGCGCGCGGACGACCGCGGCGGCCTGGCCGGCCTCTCGACCTCGCAGCTGATCGGCCTCGGCCTCGTCGTGGTCGCCCTGGCGATCCACCGCGCCCGCGTCGGGTCGGCGGCGAAGGCCCTCGCGCCGGCCGCCTGACCCTCCGCGCGGCGCCCCGCTTCTTGGCGCGACCGCGCTCGGAGGCGTATCGTGCCGCCCATGCGAACGTCGCGCGCCCGCTGGATCGCCTCCGCCGCCGTGGCGCTCGCCGCGGTCGCGTTCGTCGCCTGCTCGCAGGCCGATCACGACCCGCAGGGCGCCGGCCCTTCCTGCAAGACCGAATGCGGCTCCGGCGCCGTCGGAGGCACCGGCACATCCAAGGACGCCGGTGCCGCGTCGGACGCCGGGGGCGGCGCCGCCGACGCGGGCCCGGGTGTCGACGTGACGGCGACCGTCGTCATCTACTCGGAGCCCACGTTCAGCGTCGCCGATTCGTACCAGGGGGCGGCCACCCTCGAGGGCGACAAGGTGGGCGGCGGCAAGGTGTCGGTGCCGTACGGCGCGACGAACGGCACGTCGGTCACGCTCCCAGGCGTCGCCGCGGGCTCCGGCTGGCTCTACGTCGATGACAGCTCGGGCGGGCAGACGGGCATCTTCTCGACCTACTCGCTCCAGTCGCTCCCCGCGAACGGCACGCTGGCGTTGCCGGTGATCAGCCGCCCGCTGCTGCTCGCGATCTTCACGAAGCTGCCCATTCCCGGCGTCGTCGACGTGACGGCGGCGCAGGTCGTGCTGCGCTTCCAGCGCAAGGGCGTGCCCCTCGCGGGCATCAGCCTGTCGGCGCCCGTCAAGGGCGCGACCGTCGCCTTCGACAGCGGGCCTGGCGTCTTCACGACCGACGCGAAGGCGACCAGCACCGGCGGCATGATCCTCCTGCTGAACACGGCTGTCGCCGCAGCGGGCGGGTCGATCACGGTCGGCTTCGTCGACGCCGCCGCCGACGCCGGCGCGACGACGTACACGCTCACGATCCCCACCGCGGCCGGCGCCGCATCGTTCGCGGAGATCCAGCTCGCCGCGCCGTGATCCGGCGCGAGGCGGGCGCGCCCCCCTCGCCCCTACGCCGCGATCACGCGCGCCGAGCCGCCTCGCGCGCGTAGGCCGCCTTCACCGTGTTCGCGAGCAAGCACGCGATGGTCATCGGGCCGACGCCCCCCGGAACCGGCGTGATCCACGACGCGACGTCCATCGCGGACGCCGTGTCGACGTCGCCGCAGAGCTTGCCGTCGTCGCCGCGGTTCATCCCGACGTCGAGGACGATCGCCCCCGGCTTCAGCCAGTCGCCCTTCACCATCCGGGCGCGGCCGACGGCCACGACGAGCACGTCGGCCTCGCGGCACACGGCGGGCAGGTCGCGCGTCCGCGAGTGCGCGAGCGTGACCGTGGCGTGCTGCGCGAGCAGCAACTGCGCCATCGGCTTGCCGACGATGTTGCTGCGCCCGACGACCACCGCGCGCGCGCCCTCGAGCGACGCGCCGGCCTCGGCGAGCAGGCGCATGCACCCGGTCGGCGTGCACGGCACCAGCCCGGGCCGCCCCGACGCGAGCAGCCCCGCGTTCACCGGGTGAAACCCGTCGACGTCCTTCGCGGGGTCCACCGCATCGAGGATGCGAGGCTCGCGGATTCCCTTCGGCAACGGCAGCTGCACGAGGATCCCGTCGACGGCGTCGTCCGCGTTGAGCTCGCGCACCAGCGCCAGCACCGCGTCCTCCGGCGTGTTCGCGGGGAGTCGGTGCAGCCGGCCGCGCATGCCGACCTCGTTGCTCGCCTTCTCCTTGTTGCGTGTGTAGACGACGCTCGCCGCGTCCTCGCCGACCAGCACGACGTCGAGGCCGGGCGGCCTGCCGTGCTCCGCGACGAAGCGCTGCACCTCGCCCCGCACCTCGCCCCGAACCGCCTCCGCGATCGCCTTGCCGTCGATGATCTTCGCCGTCATGGGCGCGGAGGGTAGCACCGTCCGCGCCCGGGGCGCCCGGTCCGCCGGCGCCGCGGCGCGCCCTCCGATCCCGCTCGCGCCGCCGCGGCGCTTCGGCTACTCGCGAACCCGTGGACGCGCTTCGCACCGACCTCTACCAGCTGACGATGGCCGCCGGTTACTTCCACCGGGGCATGACAGGTCGCCAGGCGACCTGCGAGATGTTCGTCCGGCGGCTGCCGGCGCATCGCCGCTACCTCGTCGCGATGGGGCTCGAGCGCGCCCTCGCGTACCTCGAGGGCCTCCGCTTCGATGAGGAGGAGATCGCCTTCCTCGCCACGATCCCGAACCTCCGCGACGCCATGACCCCGGCGTTCTGCGCCTACCTCCGCGACCTCCGCTTCACCGGCGACGCGTGGGCGATGCCCGAGGGCACCGTGCTCTTCGCGGGCGAGCCCCTGGTGCGCATCACGGCTCCGCTCGTCGAGGCGCAGCTCGTCGAGACGTTCCTGCTGTCGGCGGTGAACCACGCGACCATGGTCGCCTCGAAGGCCGCGCGCATGGTCCTCGCCGCCGGCGACGCCACCTGCGTCGAGTTCGGCACGCGCCGCACGCACCCCGAGGCCGCCGTCGACGCCGCCCGCGCGGCCTGCGCGGTCGGCTTCGTCGGCACGTCGAACGTCGAGGCCGGTCGCCGCCACGGCCTGCCGGTGACCGGCACGGCCGCGCACATGTGGACGATGGCGCACGAGACCGAGGAGGACGCCTTCGAGGCCTACGTCGCGGTCTTCCCGAGCGCGTCGATCCTGCTCATCGACACGTACGACACGATCCGGGGCGCCGAGCGCGCCGCCTCGGTCGCGCGGGACAAGCTCAAGGGCGTGCGGCTCGATTCGGGCGATCTCGGCGATCTCAGCCGCCGCGTGCGCGCCATCCTCGACGCCGCCGGCTGCACCACCGCGCGCATCGTCGCCTCGGGCGATCTCAACGAGTACCGCGTCGCCGAGCTGCGGCGCGCCGGCGCACCGATCGACGTCTACGGCATCGGCACCGAGCTCGTGGCCTCCGCGGACGCGCCCGCCCTCGGCGGCGTGTACAAGCTCGTCGAGCTCGTCCTCGACGGCCGCGCGGTCCCCATCGCGAAGTTCTCCGCCGACAAGGCGACGCTTCCCGGCCGTCACCAGGTCCTCCGCACGCGCGACGCCGAGGGACGAATCGCCCGCGACGTGATCGCGATCGACGACGAGCCCGTGCCGCCCGGCGCCGAGCCGCTGCTCGTCCCGGTGATGCGCGCAGGTCGCCGCGTCGCCCCGCCCGAGCCGCTCGACGCCGTCCGCGCTCGCGCCCGCGCAGGGCTCGCGTCGCTCCCTGCCGGCCTCGACGCGCTCGACGACGCCGGGCCGGCGTTCGCGCCGCAGATCTCGCCGCGCCTCGCGGCGCTCGTCGAGCAAGTGCGCGCCTCGCACGTCGGGCCCGCGCACGCAGGAGGGAAGGGGACATGATCATCGAACGGGTCTTCATCGACGTCGACGTCCAGCGGGACTTTTGTGATCCGGGCGGCGCCCTGTTCGTGGCCGGGTCGCCGAACGAACTCTTCCGCCGACTGACCGCGCACGCGGTCGCGCGCGGCATCCCCCTCCTCGGGTCGGTCGACTCGCACGCCTGGGACGCCTGGGAGTTCGCCTCCAGCGGTCGCAAGGGCCCCGCCGGCGAGGACCCGCGCTTTCCCGACCATTGCGTGAAGGGCACCGCGGGCTGGCTCAAGGTCGAAGGGACGCTCCCGCCGCGCTTCAAGCTCGTGCCCAACGTCGACGTCGCGCCGCTCGACGCGCTCGTCGCCGAGGTCGCCTGCGGCGAGACCCAGGGCGTCTACTTCGAGAAGGAGGTCTATAGCCTCTTCGCGAACCCGCTCGCCGAGGGCTTCCTCGCGTCGCTCGCGAGCGCCGCCGCGCGCAGCCTCGAGTGCGTCGTCTACGGCGTCGCGACCGACTACTGCGTCCGTGCGGCGGCCCTCGGCCTCGCCCAGCGCGGCTACCGCACCACGCTGCTCGCGGACGCGGTCGCCGGCATCACCCCCGAGGGCACGCGCGAGGCCCTCGAGGTGCTCCGAGCGGCCGGCGTCGCGATCGCCGACTCCAGCGCCGTCTTGGGGGCCGCATGAGCGCGGACGAGCACCCGCGCCCCGCTCTCACCGCCGACGTCGTCGCCCTCTCGCGCGGGGAGGGCGGGCGCCTCGAAGTGTTGCTCATCCGGCGCGCGCGCGACCCGTACGCGGGCGCCTGGGCGCTGCCTGGCGGCTTCTGCGAGCCGGGGGAGACCGTCGAGCAGGCCGCCGTCCGGGAGCTCGCCGAGGAGACCGGCCTGACGGGCGTCTCCGTGGAGCAGCTCCATGTGCTCTCGACGCCAGGCCGCGACCCGCGCGGCTGGGTCGTCTCGGTCGCGCACGTCGCGTGGCTCGCGCCGGATCAACGAGCGCGCGCTCGTGGCGGTGACGACGCCTCCGAGGCCGCCTTCTTCGCCCTCGATCGCGACCCCGGCGGCGCGCCGCGCGTGAGCCGCGACGGAGGCTCACCGGCCGCTCTCGCCTTCGACCACGCCATTGCGCTCGGACTCGTGCTCGATCGGCTCGCCTCCGGCGCGATCGCGGAGCGGAGGTGAGCCTGCGCCTCTTCGGTCTGACGGGCGGCCTCGGGTCCGGCAAGAGCACGGTCGCCGCCCGCTTTCGCGCCGCCGGCGTGCCGGTGCTCGACGCCGATCGCCTCGCGCGCGAGGTGGTCGAGCCGGGCACCGACGGCCTGCGCGCCGTGGTCACGGCCTTCGGCGAAGGCGTTCTCACCGCCGGGGGCTCGCTCGACCGCGCAGCCCTCGCCGCGCTCGTCTTCGGCGACGACGACGCGCGTCGCCGCCTGAACGGCATCCTGCACCCGCGCATCGCCGCGCGGACGCTCGAGCTCACGGCCGCGCTCGAGAGCCGGGGCGAACAGCTCGCGTGCTACGAGGCGGCGCTGCTGGTCGAGAACGGCCTCGCCGACGCCTTCCGCCCGCTCGTGGTCGTGGCCGTGCCGGAGGACGTCCAGCTCGCGCGGGCGGTCGCGCGGGACGCGTGCACCGACGAGCAGGCCCGCGCCCGAGTTCGCGCGCAATTACCCCTTCAGGTCAAGGTCGCAGCAGCCGATTATGTGATTGATAACAGCGGCGATCTCGCCGCGACCGAGCGTCGGGCCGACGAGGTGATCGCCGCCATCCGCGCTCGCGCGCGCGGCTGAGACTCGCGCGCCCCGCCGAGGGCGCCCAGGGCATCCCGGCGCGCCATGTCGGCTTTCGTCATCCCACATTTGCCTCGATCTGCGCCGAAGCGGCGTGCCGTTCCTTCCGGGTCGACTGGAACCCAGTTGGGGTTCCAGGGACCCCTACGCAGCCATCGGCGCGGCGCGCGACGAACGGCGCAGCGGGGTGACCTGCGGCTCGATGCGGTCGCCCTCGGCGAGCTCGTAGAGGGCGCGGAGCTTGCGGACCGCCTCTCCGTGGAGCTGGCAGACCCGCGACTCCGTCACGCCGAGCAGGACGCCGATCTCGCGCAGCGTGCGCTCCTCGCGGTAGTACAGGTCGAGGACGTTGCGGAGCCGCGGCGGGAGCTCGCAGAGGGCATTTCCGAGCACGGCCCGCGCCTGAGCCTGCCCGAGCATCTCGTCGGCCGCCGTGTTGACGGCGTCGGACACCTCGAACGGCGCCTCGTCGCCGTTCGGCGCCGCGTCGAGGCTGACCGGGGTCCCTACGGCCATGCGGGCGGCGGCGCTGCGGTAGCCGTCGAGGTCCATGCCGAGCTGGGAGGCGACCTCGGTGTCCGTCGGCGCCCTGCCGAGCCGGTTCGAGAGCTCGCGGGTCGCCTGGGCCGTGCGGTTGGCGAGGGCGCGGAGGTCGCGAGACAGCGGGTCGTAGGAGCGGAGCTCGTCCAGGATCGCGCCCTTGATGCGGACCTCGGCGTAGGCGTCGAACCGGTCGCACCGGGTCGGCTCGTACCTGCGGTAGGCGTCCACCAGACCCATGAAACCGGCGCTGACGAGGTCGTCGACGCAGATGTGCGCGGGGAGCCGGCGGGCGACCCGGAGGGCCGCCTGGCGGATCACCGGGACGAAGCGCGCGGCGACATCTGCAGGAAGTTGGTGCTGCTGCGACGGAAGTGCGATGGGACGCATGGTCGATCGCGGGCCCGGGCGCACGCTCGGATAGATGCTCTGGCGGAAGCTGGGGCGGGCGGGGGCGATCGAGTCGAGCATGGAGAGCTCCGTTCGTGCGCTCAGGCGCACGGCAGTCGCGGCGCGTCCGGTGCGCCCTGGCTTGCCGGCGGTTGGGGCCGCGCCGGCTCGGCTTGAGGAGGTCGCCCTCCTGCGGGCACTGGGTCTTCGTCGACCCCGTTTCCCGTGTTCTGCATCGCGCTGATTCAACTCGCGTGCCAAGCCCGGGCGGGGCGGGGCGGACCTGCTCACCCGTAGCCCCTGCGCGGGCGGCTGGTATCCTCCGCGGGATGTCCTCGCTCCGGTCCAAGCTCGCGCGCCTCGGGCAATCCGGCCCCCCGCGCCTGCCTGCGGAGCCCGCGGAGGTCACGGGGCCGACGCCCGGGCCGACCGCGGACCGGCCGCTCGCGGGTCGCGCGTCGGGCCCGGCGCAACGGCCCAGCCTGGACGAGCTCCGTGACCGCATCGCGCGCATCGTCGCGCGGACCGAGCCGGCGTCCACTCGGCCCGACCCGACCTCGGGCGAGCTGCCCTTCCTCGTCGAGCACACCGACGCCGGCCCCCTCTACGTACGCCGGGTGCGGTGCGCGCCCGCGGCCCGCGTCGGGCGCGTGCCCCTGGTTTCCGCGCGCGACGCCGACCGAAGCATGCTCGCCCTGCTGGCGCTCGATCCTCGGCTCGCCCCGTGCGACCCGAAGCGAGCCCTCTATCTCGACACGGAGACGACCGGCCTCTCCGGCGGCACCGGGACGGTCGCGTTCCTCGTCGGCGTGGCGTGGCTCGATGAGGCGACGTCGTCCTTCGTGCTGGAGCAGACCCTGCTTCGTCGGCTCGGCGAGGAGGCGCCGATCCTGGGGCGCCTCGCGGAGCGCCTCGCC
>CAIVJW010000128.1 GCA_903906315.1 uncultured delta proteobacterium
CGGCGGCGTGGGCGGCGCGGAGAGCGCGGCGTCGGACGCGGCGGCCGCGCTCGTGAAGGGCGCGGCCGTCGCGGGCCGGAGCAGGACGCCGACGGGCGGCGGCGGCGCGGGCTGCGTGACGGCCGACGAGGTCGCGCGCGGCGGCTCGGACGCGACGTCGGACGGCGCGGGCTGCGTCGGCGAGCCGGGGTGGTGCGTGCGCGCGCCGAGCCACGCGGGCATCGAGCCGCGCGCCGGCCCGAGCTCGATCATCCCCGTCTCCTCGTCCGTCGCGCCGATCGCCGCGCGGCGCGGATCGGCGCCCGGAACGCGCGGCGCCTCGCGCCCCGGCTCGTCGAGGCTCGCGCCCCGCGCCCGCTGGCGAAACGGCAGCTCCGGCTGCGGCGGGCGCAGCGAGCCGTCGTCCACGAACGTGTGCGCGCGCAGATTGAGGTCCTCGTCGTCGTCCACCGTGACGCCCGGCGAGGTGCCCTCGGGTGACATCGGCCGCGACACCGGCGGCGGCGGCGGCGGCACCTGCGCGCCCACGCCCGACGGCCTCGCTGCGGGCGACGGCCAGCGCACGGGCTTGCCCGGCTCCTCGGCGCCGATGAGCACGCTGCCGGGCTGATCGAGGCCGCGCGACGCCCGAGCTTCTCGGCGCGCACGGGCCACGACGGCGACAGCGGGCCGAACGCCACGGGCCGCAGCGCGTCCGCGCCGAAGTCGGCGCCGAGCGGCGCGAGGTTCGGCAGCGTGCGCCGGCCGTAGGCGTCGAGCGCGTCGGGATCGATCCCGACCGGGTTCCACGACCCCTCGCCGCCCGCCGCGCGCTCGTAGCGCAGCGGCATCTGCGTTCACAGCGCGCCGTCGACCTGCGCGCCGTCGCGATCGAGCGTGCGCTGGGCGAAGACCTCGAAGGACTTGTCGACGTCGCCGACCGCGAGGCGCACGACGACGCGCGGCACCGGCTCGGAGCGCGGCGCGTACGCGCTGCCGACGAGGAGGACCTCGGGCTTCTCCTTGAACGGCACGAGGTCGCTCGGCGCGTAGACGCTGCGCTGCCGATCGTCGTCCCGGTGGTTGTCGTGCTCGTTGATGTCCTCGGGCTCGCGCGCGACGGGCGAGGTGCCGGGGCGCAGCGAGCACGTCGCCTTGCAGACGACGGTGAGGTTCGTCGGCCCCTCGGCCTCCTGCCAGAGGACGCCGCGCGCCACGAACGGGCAAGCGGCGAGCACGTCCATGAGCGACGCGCCTCAGCCGATCTCGAGGTGCGGGCTGCCGGCGTCGAGCGCGCCGCCGCAGTCGACCTCGTCGCCCAGGCGCGCGGCCGGCCTGTCGTTCACGGTGACCGTGGACGACCCCGCGATCACCTTGCCCTTGTGGGGCGCGTGCTCGGCGCAGCCGTGCGTGTTGAGCGGATCGCCCTGCCGCGCGAGCGGCCGGTCGTCGACGGTGACGTCGGGGCTGCCCTTCATGATCGGCCGCGGTCGGCAGCCGTCGTGACCGGTGCAGAGGTCCCCTCGTCGGGAAGCGAGCGTCACCATGCGAGGTTGTCAGCGTACCACTGCGACTGCGCCCACACGTCGCGCGAGTAGTCGTTGCCGGCCGTGCCGCGATCGAGCGCGGCCCAGCCCGCCGCGTCCTTCGGCTGCGTCACCACGTCGCCCGGGCCGCCGTTGTACGCGACGAGCGCGCCCGCCATCTGCTGCTCGGGCGTCCAACTCGGGTGCGCCTTCTTCACGCCCGCGAGCATGCCGTCGTAGATCCCGAGGCCCTGATCGACCGAGGACGCGCCGAACGGGTCGCCCGTCGGCGAGTGGTAGCGCTTGTCGACCTGCAGCAGCCCGTAGCCCTGCCCGTCGAACTTGCTGTAGCCGTCCGGCCCGAGGAACTCCCCGAACGCCGACTCGCGGCTCATCATGCCGAGCACGAGCGCGGGCGGCACGCCGTGCTTCTTGCCGAGCTCGATCGCCAGCGCCTTGTGCTTCTCTGCGGCCTTCTTGCGCGCGGCGGCCGTCTTCGCCGACTCGGCCGAGGCCGGCGTCATCTTCGACAGCAGGGCGTTCGCGCCGCCCCCGCCCGCGGGCGGCGGCGCGCTCGGCCCCGCCTTGCCCGCCCCGAGCTCGCGCGGCTTCTTCTGCGGCGGCGGGCTCGCGGCCGGGTTGATCTTCACGAACGGGCCGCCCTTCACGACGACCTCGCCTCCGGCCTGGATGAAGACGTTGCCCTTGGCGGTGAGCACGAGGTCGCCGTCGACGCCGATGTGGCGGCTGCCGAGCGTCTCCTCCAGCTCGTCGCGCTTGACGATCTTGTGCAGGTCCTTCTGCGCCGCGAGATAGAAGAGCTCGCCCTCGGCCGAGTCCTCGAAGGTGATCTCGTTCGCGCCGCCCTTCGAGCTCGACCGCCACGAGGTGCGCGTGCGGTGCTCCGGGAGCGCGTAGGGCATGGGCGTCTGCGCGTTGTAGACGCGGCCGACGACGACCGGGAGATCCGGGTCGCCGTCGACGAACGCGACGAGCACCTCCTGCCCGACGCGCGGGACGCTCACGTTGCCGAAGCCCGCGCCGGCCCAGGCCTGCGCGACGCGCACCCAGCACGAGCCCTTCTCGTCGCCCGTCGCGCCGCGATCCCAGGGGAACTCGACGCGCACGCGGCCGTGCTCGTCGGTGAAGATCTCGTCGCCCTTGGGGCCGACGACGGTCGCGCTCTGCACGCCCGCGAGGCGCGGCCTCGAGTCGACGGCGGGGCCGAACGGGTCGGCCGCCTCGCCCGGGCTCGACGCGCCGCGCGCCGCGCCGACGAGCGGCCGGTAGGGCTTGTCCGCGAGCACGGCGACGCCGCCCCCGTGCCACTCGGCGTTCACGTCGCCGGAGAGGAAGCTCGACACGACGAGGAGCTTCCTGTCCTTGCCGAGCGCGGGGTGCGGGTGGCCGTCGATCGAGAACACGGCGCCGGGCGCGAGGTCGTCGACGGAGGTGTTGAAGCCGACCGGGTTCGCGCGCGCGGCGAGGGCCGCGGCTCGGTTCGCGGCGAGCGTGCCCGCGGCCTTGTCCGCGCTGCGAAAGGCGCCGTCGCGATCGGCGACGGGCGTACCGCCGCCGCCCGCGCCGCCGACCACCGAGCACCCGGGCGCGTAGCGGTACTCCTCGAGCCCCGCGAGCGGCCCCTCGGCCGCGACGTGCGTGCCGGTGACGCGGTAGCTCGGCCGCTGGAAGTCGTAGTCGCGCACGGTGACGCGCCCCGCGAAGACCTCGGCGGTCATCACGACGTCGCTCACGTGCTCGGAGCGCTCGGCGCCGCTCGACGAGCGGAGGAAGGGCAGCGGGGCGCCGCCGCGCACCTGCGCCGACTGCGGCGCGTCGGCGAGCACGAGCTTCGTCTCGTCGTCCTCGCCCGCCTGGAAGAAGAACGAGATGCCCGCCTCGCCGAGCACGCGGCGGAGGAAGTCGTAGTCCGACTCGCCGTACTGCGCGCGCGATTCGAGCTTCGGATACGCGCCCGCGTCGACGCGCAGGACGGGATCGATCTTCCACTCGGCGAGCAGCGCGCTCGCGATGTCGATCGCGGATCTTCGCAGGAACACCCGGTGGTTCACGCGCTGCGTGAGGAGCCAGAGCGCGGGCACGATGCGCAGCGAGTACGACGAGACGCCGTCGGGCTCGACCTCGGTCTGGCCGATGCGCGCGCAGACGCCGGTCCACACACGCTTTCCGCCCCGCGCCATCACGCCGAACGACGCCGCGTGGCCGACGATCTTCGAGAGGTCGAGGTCGTCGCGGCCCAGCGCCACGAGCTCGATGCGGAAGGCGGCCGACATCGACTCGCTGACGGCGAAGTGGCGCACGTCGAGCTCGTCGCGGGACTCGAGGGAGACGAGGGCGTTCTTCATCGGAGGGCTTCTCGGGTTCGGGGCGCCGGTAGGTTGCGGCCCACCGAGGGTGGGCGGGGTTTGGGGCCGCTCGCGGCCCCATCGTGACTAGTGGCGGCGCTGCACCTGCGGCAGCAGCCGGTCCATGAGGCTCGTCGGGTCCACGAGGTCGCGACGGCGCTGGTAGGGCGGGTTGCCGCGCACCGTGAGCGCGCCGCTCGCCTTCCCCGAGTAGAGCTCGAAGTGCAGCATCGAGGAGCCCGAGTCGAGGCGGCCGACGTACGCGATGACCTGGCCGGCGCTCACGCGATCGCCGGCCTCGAGGTGCACGACCTTGCGCACGTCGATCTCGCCGTAGCGCACGACGCCGATGCCGGGGTGCCGGACCTCGAGCGCGTTCGTGCCCGTGTAGAAGTAGTACGGCGCCTGGACGACGACGCCGTCGGCGACGGCGCGGATGCGCGCGAGGTGCGGCGCGATGAGGTCGACGGCCGCGTGGTGGCGGCCACCGCTGCGCGGCGCGCCGTACCAGCGTGCGCCCGTCTTGTAGTTGGCGAGCGGCGGGTCGAAGAGCGGGAAGACGAGGGCGCCCTCGGCCGCGATCGGCGCGTCCTCGGGCGGGGCGGTGGGCGCCGCGCTCGGCGCGAGGCGAGCGGGCGGCGCCGCCGTGTGGCCGCTCGAGGCGTGGCCCTGCCGGGGCGCCGCGGCGGGCTGGCGAGGCGGAGGAGCGTTCGCGGGCGTCGCGACGGGAGGCGGTGGGCCGAGCGCGAAGGGCTCGGAGGCGTCATCGGGCGACAGGGAGCCGGGGCTGCTGGTGGGGGGCACGAGACCTCGCCGCGTGGTCGGAGGTCGAGAGGGTAGCAAACGGCCTGCCACGCGCGCACTCGGGCCGCGTGCGCAGGAAAGGGCCCTCGCGGGGGCCCTGGGGTACCGAGGGCGGCAGGTGCGGCGATCCACCACGCCGGTCAGGAAGGTTGTTCCGCGCGATTCCAGGCGCTACTTCCCTGCAATGCTTCGCTTGCTGCTGAGCATGGCCGATGGCCGCACCACCGCGCTCGAGGTCGAGCCGCGCGACATGACCATCGGCCGCGCCGCGCACGCCGACCTCTGGGTCGACGACCCGCTCGTCTCCGCCGAGCACGCGCGCCTTCGTCACCTCGGCGGGCAGGTGGTCCTCACGGACCTCGGCAGCCGGAATGGCACCTGGACCGAGGGCACGCGCGTGCGCGAGGCCACGCTCCGCAGCGGCGACCGCTTCACGATCGGCAACGTGACGATGCTCGTCTCCGGCCCCGAGATCCGCACGCCGAGCTCGCTCGTGCGCACGGGCCTCGCCGAGGTGCACGAGCGCGCGCTCGGCGTGGGCCGGCCGGACGATCGCCGCCTCGCGCTCCTCTTCCGCCTCGGCGAGGAGCTGAACCGCAGGCGGGCGAGATCGCGGCGCTCGCGCGCGAGAAGTGACGAGCTGCTCGGCGTCGCCGCGCACGATCTCCGCGGCCCGCTCGCGTCGGCGGCTAGGAAGCGCAAACGCGATCCGGTCGGGTAGCCACCGCCGCAACCTCGCGGAACCTCCCCGGGAGCGCGGTCAGTTGACGTCGTTCCCAAAGTACGACGCTACGTCAACCCGCCCCGAGACGACCTCCAAGGCCCCGCGATCATGCAGGAAACGGTTCCAGAGAGCAAGGCTGGAGAGAGGTCGACGGGTTGGTCGCCGATAGGCCTGGCCGGCTCAAGGACCCAAAGGCCGGCGGAGCCATAGGCCGTTGCGACCACGGCGTGCGGGCGGAGTACAACGATCACCGCAAGTTCCTGCGCGAGCGCCCATTGAATGGGACGAGACGAGCTGTCCCTACATGGCGCAACTTGCTCGAATGCAGGCGGTAGCCGCCGGCACCCACGACGCCGACCTCATCGAGACCGCCGACAACGAGCCGATTCCACAGGTGAGCGGACCGGGCGAGTTGCTGTTGGCGTGGCGTTCAACCGCCCAACTGCACGGCTTGCCGCAGCCACGCATCGCTCTCCGTCGCCTTCACCAGGAACTCCGCGACATCGGCGCGCGAGATCATGGCCGGCACTTTGCGCAGTTCGGCTGTCGCTACGTATTTGCCGCGCGCGGGGCCGTTGGTCAGTCCGCTCGGGCGGGCGACCACCCACTGCAGGCCTGAGGCCATGACCAGCTGTTCCTGCAGTTCGTGGTCGGCGAACGGCACCTTCAGCATCCAGCCGACGGCGAGCTTTCGCAGGATCCATGGCAGCAGATTCAGGCTGTTGCCGGTGCCCAGCGCGCTCAGCACGGCCAGGCGCTTCACGCCGTTGGCTTGCATCGCGGCGATCGCGTGGGCTGTGCCCTTGGAGAAATAATGCGGCTCGGTCTTGAAGGCGGAAAGCTGCGTCGCCGACGCTGTGATGACGACCGCGTCGTGCCCGGGGACCGCTGCTGCCACCGAGGCGGCGTCGTGGAAGTCGCCGACGAGCTTGCGCAGCTGCGGGTGTTCAATTTGCAGTTTTTGCGGGCTGCGCGCGAATGCGGTGACGCTGTGGCCGCGGCTCAGCGCGGACTGGACGGCGAGGGCGCCGGTGCCTTGGGAGGCGCCGAGGACGAGGATGTTCATGGGGATTCCTTTAAGGCATACGAGTGCCGGAGTTCCGGAGTCTGCCGTGGCGCGGGCACGGCGGTCAAGGGGTGGACTGCTGGTGGCGGATGGCGTTTGCAGGTCCCACGGCCCCAGCGGTCGGGCGCAGAGTCAAGGAAGATGCCGAAGTTAGGTTGGTCCGGTCGCGGCCAAATGCGTCCTCTCAGCAGCGCGAGGCCCGGATCCAGCGCCACGCCCCGGTGGTCCCGCAACCACCCGTCATCGTACGCAAACGAGAAGACCGGCGCACCGCGCGCCACCCCCATATGCAGCGTGCCAACCAGGCGTTGCCCGCCGATCGCCTGCCAATCGAGGACGACCTGAACACTGTCCGCGGTCGCCTTCATGGTTCCCGCACCTTCGGAACGCCCGACCGCACCCGCTTGGGCGTGGTCAGCGCCAGGTCCTGCCGCTTGCGGCCGAGTTCGTCGTCACGCGCAATCGCGTCCAAGTCGCCGTCCAGGTTCAAGGCCAGCAGGATTCGGCGGCTAGGAAGCGCAAACGCGATCCGGTCGGGTAGCCACCGCCGCAACCTCGCCGAACCTCCCCGGGAGCGCGGTCAGTTGACACACTTTCCAAAGTGCGACGCTACGTCAACCCGCCCCGAGACGACCTCCAAGGCCCCGCGATCATGCAGGAAACGGTTCCAGAGAGCAAGGCTGGCTCGGGCGCCTGCCGTGGGACGTCTGGGGCAGCCCGCTCGATCACGCCACGATGGCGCTCGCAGGCGCCCGGCCGCACCCTGCCCGCAGGCGGCTTCGCGAGCTCATCGAGGCGCGGCTCCGCGACGCGCACGCCGCGACCAGCACGCCGGGCCCGCGCGATCCGGCGCTCCTCGACGTGCGCGTCGCGTACCGCGGCAGCGGGCCGCCCGCGGTCATCGATCTGCCGAAGGGCGCCGCCTCCCAGAGCGGCTCGCGGAGCGCGTGCCGGGCGAGGGGTGCGCCGAAGGGCGCGGGCGAGGGGTTCCTCGATGTGTTCGTCACGACGAGCGAGCGGGCGGCGGGCGTCGAGGCCGCGGAGCGCGCCACGGCGGAGATCGGCGTCGCGAACGAGACGCTCGTCGAGGTACGACACTCTCGTGTCGCTCGACGGGATCGTGCCGTGGTGACGGACGCGGCGAGCGTCGCGACGACGCGCCGCAGCCGCACCCGACTCGCTCTTTCCCGACCTGCGCCGTGAGGTCGCGCCGGCCGCGTCGGTACACGAGCATCGCGTTCGTGGGCACGCCGAGCAGCTGATCGAGGGGCGCACCGCCGCTCGAGAGCGGCTTCCGGGAGCGCGTCGCGCCGCTCGTCGCGTCGACCTCGTACAGCGTGAGCGGCTTGCCCGCGGGGTGAATACCCGAGGACGTGCAGCGTAGGGCCGACAAGGGCGAGGTCACGCGCGAGGAGCTGTGGAAGCGCGGCGCCGAGCTCGCGAAGGAGGAGATGGTGCGCGCGGCGGCGAAGTAGCGCGATAGGTGGGCGGGCGCGCGCGCCGCCTACGGCTTCTCGAGGCAGTCCTTGCGGGTGTCGGCCACCCACGTCGAGCCGTTCTTGCCGACGCCGGTGAACGCGCCCTTCGTCGCCTTCCACGTCGAGCCTTGGGCGCCGGTCTCGTCGAAGAGCACGACCGTGCGCGCGCCGGGTTTCGTGGCCTCGTCGAAGGACCACACGGAGGCGTCCTTCACCTCGTCGCGCAGGTGCACGAAGAAGGGGGCGAAGCGCAGGTAGATGGGGTCGGGCTTCGTCTGCTCCCACCAGTACGCGGCGCGCTCGCCGAGGACGAAGCCAGGCCCGCAGTCGTGCCAGAGCTCCGGTGTCTTCAGCGGGCCGCCGCCCTCGGCGGCGAGGACGCCGTCGAGGAAGAGCGCGCGGTTCGTGGCGGTGACGCGGTACGAGAGCAGGTGGCGGCCTGGCGAGATGGGCGCGCTGATCGACTCGACCATGGGCCCGTACGCAGAGACGACCGCTCCTCCGTCGCTCGCGTCGATGCGGATCAAGACGTACTTCTCGTCGCAGTCGCCGCCGAGCTCCGTGACGTAGCCGCTCGCGTCCTGCCCGTCCCAATCGAAGCCGAGATCGAGCGCCAGGCCCTCCGGATAGGGGCGCATCAGCGTCTGGTCGAAACAGAACTCGACATCGCCGCAGAGGTTCATGAGCTCGTTGAACTCCGCGTGGCAGAAGCCGCCTTTGCGCTCGGCGATCCACGAGGCGAGCGCCGCAGCGTCGGCGTTCGTGCAGGCGCCTTGCTGGCAGATCTCGCCCACGGCGCATGCGTTCGCGCAAGCGCCGCAGTTGGCGGGGTCGCCCGGGAGCGCCGCCTCGCAGCCGTTCTTCGCGTCGCCGTCGCAATCGCCGAAGCCAGACTGGCATTCTCCGACCGCGCAGTCGCCTGCGGGAGTGCAGGCCGCGGACGCGTGGGACGGCTCGCAAGGCGCGCAGCTCGGCGCCGCACACCCGGTCGCGGGGGAGTCGCCCGCGACGCAAGCACCCTCGCACAGCTTCCGGGGAGCGTCGCACGCGGTCGTCGTCGCCGTTCCGGCGCTCGTCGTCGTGGCAGGCGTCGCGTCGCGGCTCGTGCACGCGGGCGGGCCGAACGCGGCTGCGGCGGCGACGACGGTCGCCGCGGTGGATCGGAAGGTCATTCGCATGGGCTCGGGGTCTCTGCGTGGGTATCGAGGGTGGATCCCCCGAGATCGTGGCCGTTGCCGCTCTCGTCGACCAGAAACATCGTCACGAACGGCCTGGTGACGAGGTACTGGAGCACGGTCGACGGGTCGACCGTGAACGAGCGCGCGGGGAGGAAGGGCAGGGCCAAATCATCATCCCACACGTAGGTTTGTTCCCGACCGAAATGAATTCGCCTGACGAATGTGCTGTCCATCGGCGCGAGATTGTGTTCCATCGTCCTGATGGACCGACCGGAC
>CAIVJW010000129.1 GCA_903906315.1 uncultured delta proteobacterium
CCGGCGGCGCGGGCGGCGCCGGCGGAGCCCCTCCTCCCTGCGGCGCGGCGGGTGAGGCGTGCTGCGCCGGCTTCGCGTGCGACGCCGGCCTCGCCTGCGATGGCGCGGCGTGCGGCGCGGCCGTCGCGGCGTACGCATGCCCGCCCGGCGCGCCCGAGGCCGTCTTCGTGGGCGAGGTCGCCCCGCCCGCGACGCTCGCGCCGTGGGATCGCCCCTTCGCCAGCGTGACCTTCGCGAACTGCGGCGCGCAGGCGTGGCCGCTCGTCGCCGCCGACGCGCCGACCGGCGTGAAGCTCGGCGCCGCGGCCCCGCGCGATCTCGAGACGTGGACGCCTTCGCGCCTCGCGCTGCCCGCGGACGTGCCGCCCGGCCACGCGGTCACCGTCGTCGTGCCCGCGCAGGCGCCGCCGCTCACCGGCCCGCACGCCTACGCATTCGACCTCGTCCGCGAGGGCGTCGCGTGGCTCGGTCAGCCGAGCCCGACCCACACGATCGAGGTGTCGGCCTCGCCCGGCGACGTGGTCGCGATCTGCGCCGGCGTCACGGCCGATCGCGGCGGAGGCGCGGACGCGACCACCGCCCTGCAAGCGTGCGTCGCAGCCACCCCGTCGGGCGGCACGCTCGCGCTTCCCTGGGGCGTCTACCGCGTGTCGGGCGTCGTCACGGTCGACCACCCGATGACCCTCACGACGGCCGCCACCGCCGGCGCCGCGAGCTGTCTCGCGCCCGGCGCGCCTCGCTGCGCCGTGCTCCGCGCCGCGCCCGACACCCTGCCCTCCGCCGCCGGCACGCGCGGCTTCGTGCGCCTCGGCGCGCTCGGCGGCTCGGTCACCGGCGTGACGCTCGACCACGTCGTCGTCGACGGCAACCGCGGCGCGCGCCTCGGCAGCCCGGCCGCGGCGCAGTGCGCGGGCGGCAACAACGGCGACGGCATCAACGTCGGCGCGAGCTGCGTCGACTGCACCGTTCGCGCCGTCGGATCGGCCCGGGCGCTCTGCGGGACGGGCCTCGAGTGGGACGGCGACGGCGTGACCGTGAAGGACAGCTACTTCCTGGCCAATGGCGATCACGACACGCAAAACATGTGGTCGGACGGCCTGACCATCCACAAGAGCGACGGCGCGGCGGTCGACCACTGCCATTTCATCGACAACAGCGACGTCGGCTTCATCTCCGGCGGCGGCGTGAACGCCCACTACACGGGCAATTTCGCCGCGCAGTTCTCCCAGACCGTCTTCGCCGCGCTGATGCTCGACAACTTCAACAATGGCAGTCTCGGCGACTTCACGGGCGCGACGCTCGCCGGCAACACCGTCGTCTGCGCGGCGCCCTGCCACTTCGGCATCGAGCTCGGGCCGCACCCCTGGTACCCGTCGCCGAACGTCGTGGGCGGCGCGGTGACGGGCAACCTCGTCCTCGGCGCGTACGTCCAGATCAACGCGCAGGGCGCGGGCACGGCCCAGAGCCCGATGGTCATCGCGGGCAACACGCTCGGCCCCACGCCCGCGAGCGCGAAGTTTCTTTGCGGAACGGTCAGCGGGCTCACCCCGCTCAACGTGAGCCCCGAGTCGCACGTCGACCTGCAGGGCGGCGTCGCGACGGGGAGCATCTCCGTGCCCTGCCCCTGAGCCGGCCTCGACGCGCGCCTCGCGCGCCGCGACGCCGCGGACGGGGTAGCATCGGTCCTCCACGCTCGGAGGGTCCATGAACGCACGCACACGCACGATTGCCCTGCTCGCCACGCTGGCCCTCGCCGCCTGCTCGAGCTCGACGGAGCCGGCGAGCGGAGGCGAGACCGGCGGCGGCGCGACCACGTCGACCACCTCGACCGCGACGGGCACGACGACGTCGACCGCGACGAGCACCGAGACGCTCGGCAGCCTCACCGTCGCGGAGCTCCACGCCGAGCTCGCGACGAAGGACTTCCTGCTCGTCAACGTGCACGTCCCGCACGACGGCGACATCCCCGGCACCGACCAGTTCCTCGCGTACACGGACCTCGAGGCGATTGCCGCGTTCGTCGGGCCGGACAAGGCGAAGAAGGTCGTCGTCTATTGCATGGGCACGTCGATGAGCAAGCCCGTCGGCACCGACCTCGCGGCGCGCGGGTACGCCGCCGTGCGGTACCTCGAGGGCGGCTACTCGGCGTGGACGAAGGCGGGCTACGATCTCACCCAGTAGCGAAGGTCGCGGGCCGGCGCGGAGCGGTCACCGCAGCGGAAGCCGGGGCAGGAGCCGCCCGTCGACCGCGGCCTCGCGCGGCGCGGCGCCCCCCGACGCGCGACCCGCCCGCCCTACCGCCGCCCGCTCACCACCCGCTCGTGGCCGCCGAGGTCCTTGGCGATCTCGACCTCTCGATACCCGCTCTCTGCGAGCAGCGCCGCCACCTCGGGCGCCTGCCCCGACGCGAGCTCCATCGCGAGCACGCCGCCGGGCGCGAGGAACGCGGGCGCCTCGGCCACGATGCGGCGCACGAGGTCGAGCCCGTCGGCGCCGCCGACGAGCGCGAGGTGCGGCTCGAAGCCGCGGATGTCGACCTGGAGAGTGGCAATCTCAGGCGCCGGGATGTAGGGCGGGTTGGCCGTGATCAGGTCGAAGCGGCTCCGCTGGTCGATCGCCGCGAACAGATCCGACACGAAAAACCCTGCATTGGAGACGGCGCCGAGGCGGGTCGCGTTCTCCTCGGCGACCGCGACGGCGCCCGGCGAGACGTCGGTGCCGAGCACGCGCGTCGTCGGCCGCTCGCGGGCGAGCGAGATCGCGACGCAGCCCGATCCGGTGCAGAGGTCGAGCACGCGCGCAGAGAGCGCGATCGGCTTCGTCCGGGCCATGCCGACCTCGACGAGCCGCTCCGTCTCGGGGCGCGGGATGAGCACGCGCGCGTCGACGCGGAAGCTCCGGCCGTAAAACTCGCGATGGCCGAGCAGGTACGCGACCGGCTCGCCGGCGCGGCGCCGCGTGTGGAGCTCGCGATACCGGGTGAGCTCGACCTTCTCGAGCGGGCGGTCGCCCTCGATGATGAGGCGCACGCGGTCGACGCCGAGCACGAGGCCGAGGAGCAGCTCGACGTCGAGGCGCGGCGAGGACGACCCACGCTTCTTCAGGTCATCCGTCCCCCACGCGACGATGCGCCGGATCGTCCACGGGTCCTGCGCGCCGCCCTCGGCCCCGCCTCGATCGCCCTCCGCGCCGCGCGTCACGACGCGGCGGACTCCGTGCGCACGGCCTCCGCGACGGCGGCCTCGACCTCGCGCCGCACCTCGTCGCGCCGCGCCTCGGTGCGCGCCTCGAAGCGCAGGACGAGGATCGGGCCCGTGTTCGAGGCGCGGCAGAGGCCCCACGCTCCGTCGCCGAAGTCGACGCGGGCGCCGTCGATGTCGACGACCTTGTGGGTCGCGCGGTACCTGTCCTGGATGCGCTTGACGACCGCGAACTTGATCGCGTCCGCGCACTCGACCCGCAGCTCCGGCGTCGAGTAGGTGAGCGGCACGTCGGCGAGCAGCTCGGAGAGCGGCTTGCCCTCGGCCGAGACGATCTCGAGCAGGCGCACGGACGCGTAGACCGCGTCGTCGTAGCCGCGCCAGCGATCGGCGAAGAACATGTGCCCGCTCATCTCGCCGGCGAGCTTGGCGCCGACCTCCTTCATCTTGGTCTTGATGAGCGAGTGGCCCGTCTTCCACACGAGCGGCACGCCGCCGTGCGCGGCGATGTCGGCGTAGAGCGTCTCGGAGCACTTCACCTCGCCGAGGATCGTCGCGCCGGGGTGATCGCGCAGCAGCGCGCGCGAGAAGAGGATGAGGAGCTTGTCGCCCCAGACGATGTTGCCCTTCTCGTCGACGGCGCCGAGGCGATCGCCGTCGCCGTCCCACGCGATGCCGAGCTGCGCGCCGGTGGCGAGCACGCGGCGGCGCAGCTCCTCGACGTTCTCCTCGACCGTCGGGTCGGGGTGGTGATTCGGGAAGGTGCCGTCCATGTCGCAGTAGAGCGCCTCGACCGGGTCGAGGCCGAGCGATCGCAGCGTCGCGAGGCCGAGCGGGCCGGCGGCGCCATTGCCTGCGTCGAGGACGTAGCGCACGGGGCCGAGCTTGCCGGCGCCGAAGTGCGACGCGGCGTGCACGGTCTCCATGTACGCGGCCTCGAGGTCGCGCTCCGAGAACGCGCCGCGCTCGGCCGGGGCCGCACCGAGATCGCCCTGCTCGAGGCGATCGGCGAGGTGCTGGAGGTCGGCGCCGAAGAAGCTCGAGGTGCCGATCATCAGCTTGAAGCCGTTGTCCGGACCCGGGTTGTGGCTCGCGGTGATCATGACCGCGCCCTCGGGCCCGAGGTCGTGCGCGGCGAAGTAGAGCAGCGGAGTCGGGCCGACGCCGACCGAGACCACGTCGACACCCGCGTCGAGCAGGCCCTCGGTCAGGGCCGCGAAGAGCCGGTCGCTCGATAGGCGCGCGTCGCGGCCGACGCAGACGCGCGGCCGGGCGTCCGGCGCCGATCGCGGGCGCTGCCGGACGACGTCGCCGAACACGCGGCCGAGCGCGTGCGCCAGCTCGTCGGAGAGGTCGCGGTCGGCGACTCCGCGGATGTCGTACTCGCGGAAGGCGTGGCGGGGGATCTTCATGGGTGGTTCCGTGGCGCTCCGCGGGCGGGCGTGAAGTGATCACCGCGCCCCGGCCGGGCGGCCCCGGGGTTTCGCACGGAGCGCCCGTAGGCGAAACGAAAAAGGCCGAGGAGGTCAGCGCCCGAGGATCTCGCGGCGCGCGTCGAGGCACCACGGCGATCCGCGGCTGAAGTCGCGGCACGCATCCGGCCGGCGCGGGTGGATGCGGCAGCTCACGCGGACGCCCACGGTGCCGCGGAGCGCGACGCAGCGGATGCCGCCCGGGCGGGGCACCGTGACGAGCTCCTCGGCGACGACGCGCAGCCGGTAGCGCGGCGAGAAGCGCTCGAGGTCGTTCGGGCTGACGTAGACGTACGTGGGCCAGTCCTCGGCGGGCGTGCAGCACGCGCCGCAGGTGAGGCAGTCGAGATCGGCAGTCGGCTCCTCGGGCGCCTCGATCACGGTCGCTCCCCCCGCCGCGCGCGATCCGACGGCCGATCGATCCCGGCGAGGGCGTCCGTCGATCGCATCGCCTTCGACTAGAGCCTCGCCCCGCCCCGGCGGCAAGCTCGCGACGCCCGCCGACCGCGCGCCCGTGCGGGTGGTCGCGTCCCGCCGCCACGACCTCGTCAGCGACGACAACCTCGAATTCGGCGTACCGGCCCGGCGACGCGCCTTTCGCGGCGGCCCCGCTGCGCGGCCTCGAGGCCGGGTGGTGGACGTTCGCGGGGCTCGAACGCCGACGACTCCGCCGCCGGCCCGGCGCCCGACGCCGGCAACGTCGGCCCGCACCAACCCGTCGACGACGGAACGCGACCGTTCGTTGCGATGGCAATGGTAATGCGGCCCGTCGTGGGCCAGACTCGCGGCATGGCCGTAGTGCGACGAACGCGCGCCCGGAACGCCGATTCCCCCGCTCCGCGGGCCGACAAAGCGTCGCCGGGTCCCTCTCGAACGAAGGCGCCGTCGCGACGCGCGGCCCCCGCAGCCTCCGCCGCGGAGTCCGCTCCAATGCCAGCCGAGCGTCCTCCCCGCCCTGCGGCGACCGCACCGGTCCACACCGCGCCCCTCACGGCGACAGCCGACCTCGCGTCCGAGCTGGATCGCCTCGTCGCCGAGGCTCGACGTCTGTCGACGTCGCCCGAGCCGCAGCGCAGCAAGCTCGGCCGCATCGTGCTCGAGCTCTGCGGGGCGGCGCTGCGCAGCGCGCGAAACAGGGAGGAGCGCGCCGCGCGCGGCCCGATCCCGCCGAAGCCGCCGCGCCTCCCCTCGACGGGCTCCCGCGCCTCCAGGGCGGCCGTCCGCGAGCCCAGGCCCGTCGGCCGACGCGGCGGCGACGCCTTCCGGAACGTGCCGGTCGGCGGCCCCCGCTGGATCCTGAGGCTCACCAAGTGCGTGCGCAGCATGCAGAGGCCCCGCCCGGTGCCCGCGACCGCGCACGACCGGCGCGAGTGGGCGCGTTCGTTCGACACCGTCCTCCACGCGGCCATGCCCGGGGTCGGCGACACGCAGGCAGCGCTGCTCGGCTACTTCGCGGCTGCCGAGGTCGACGGGTGCCCGCCGCAGGACGTCCTGCGCGGCGCGCTCACCGCCGCGGGCCTGGATGCCAAGGTCATCGACGCGGCGCTCGCCGCGCCGGCATGACGGCCGCGAGCCGCCGCACGGCCCGGCGCCCCCGCCCCTGATCGCAGCCGCCTTTCCGTCGCCGAGCGTCGGTGCGACCCGCGCGACGGGCGCGGGGGCACGGCGACCGACCTCGCGGGCTCCCCGACGCAGGCGAGGTCGCCGACGATCGGTCGATTTGGCCCCGCTACTCGGTCAAATGTCGTTGTAGCCGACCGGCGGGTCCACGAGCTTCGCGGCCTTCGCCACACCGCGAAAGACGTAGTCCGAGTACGCGTACGACCCGTCCGACCACAGCACGAAATCGTCGGGCAAGACGCCGAGCGGCGCGCCGTCGACGATCTCCGGCAGCGCGAGGATCGGGCCCTCCTGATAGACCGGATCCGACGGGCTCACCTCCTCGCCCGCGAGCTCCATCGCGGTGAGCGCGCCCTGGTGCCGCTCGGCGTCGAGGTCCTCGACGGGCAAGAGCTCCCAGTCGAGCAGCACGAGCTCCGGGTGCGGTGGGTCGTCGGGCGAGCACGCGAACGGCTCGTGGTCCGCCGTCGCGAGGCCGTGCTCGGTCGCGAGCGCCGCGAGCCTGTCACGGTGCGCGAAGCTCGACGCGCCCGGCGTCCAGAACGACACGAGCACGAGCACGATCTCGTCGATGGTCGCCGCCCGCCAGAGCGATGGGTCACGCGAGGCGACGTCGAGGTCAGGCTCGCGCCGGCGGCGCGCCTCGAACGCGGCCGCGTGGGGCGCGAACTCGGTGACGTCGCGCAGGGCCTCGTCGACGAGCCAGTGGAGCTGGTGATCGCTCGCCCGCACGTACCTGTGCTTGCCCGCGGACCGCAGCAGCCTCGCCACCTCGTCCACCGTCCGCGCCGAGAAGGACCACGCCAGCATCGTCACCTCGCCACGCGCGCCACCCGGCGCGCACGCGCCGCGCATCTTGCCTGCCGCGGCGCCACCCACGCAACGGGAGACGCGCCGCGGGCGGGCCGGGGCGCGATCACGGCGACCTCGGCGCGGCAGCGGGGGGCGCGTTCGACGTGGCGGGCACCGTCACGGGCGCGCTCGACGCGGCCGGCGGCGCGCAGGCCGGCCCCGGCGGACGCCCCCCCGGCGCATCCGGATCGACGATTCGCCCCGCCTTCCACCAGACCTGACCTCCCACGATCACGGACACGACCGGAGGCGCGTACCACGCCTTCCGCCTCGGCCAATCGATCCAGCATCCCGGCTCCCACACCCAGCGGCCTTCCCCCGCCGCGTCCGCCCGACCCCTGAAGCTCCACTGGCCGTCGATCCAACGCGGATCGCGCATCGTGGCGAGCGGTGGCCCGACCATCTCGACGTGCACGGTCGGCGGGGGTCGGTCGACGGCGACGGGCGGCTCCCCCTCCGCGTGCGGCCCGACCGGCGGCGTGGCGCGGATCGCGCGGCAGCCGCCGACGGCGAGCAGGCCGAGCGCGATCGCGGCGGTCAGCCCCCGGTGACCCACGCGGCGACCACGGCGAGCCCGTCGAGAATGCGCTCGTGTCCGAAGAGCAGGCACTCGAGCTCGGCGAGGATCAGGAACGGGCCGAACGGGATGCGCGCCTGCCCGACGCCCTTGCCCGGCTCGGCCATCAGCGGGTCGTCGGCGAGCTCCTTCTCGGCCGCGGCGCGCTCCTCGGGCGTCATCGCCGCGAGCTCGGCCTGCAGCTCGGCCCGCTCGCGCCGCACCGCCTCGGGCTCCTCGATCTTCCCGCGCACCGCGAGCACGACGAGGGTGCCAATCGTGCCCTGGATCGCCCCCGCGCCCAGCACGAAGAGCGCCCCGGGCCACCCGAACCACGCGCCCGCGCCCGCGAGCAGCTTCGCGTCGCCGGTGCCCATCCCCGCGTGCCCGGTGAGCCGCCGATAGCCCGCGACGAACGGCGCCCAGATCGCGAGGAAGCCCACGCCCGCGCCGAGGATCGCCTCGAGGTAGGGCGCGTACGGGTCGACCGCGCCGCCGAGCGCCCCGGCGAACGTGTCGCCCACCGGCGAGCCTCGCAGGCCCGCGCTCGCGACGCCGAGGATCGCCCCGCCGATCGTGATCCGGTCGGGGATGAACATGTGCTCGAGGTCGATGAACGCCGCCGCGACGAGCGCGAGCGCCATCGCGAGATCGACGACGAAGATCGCGACGAAGCGCAGAATATCGGTGTCCGGCGGCAGCGTGCGGAACAGGACCTCGCAGATCGCGAACGCCACGACGCCGCCGATCGCCTCCACCATCGGATAGCGCGCCGACACCTTGGCGCCGCAGCACCGCGCGCGGCCTCGCAAGATCAGCCACCCGAAGACGGGCACGTTGTAGAGCGCGCGGATCGGCTTGCCGCACGCGGGGCAGTGCGACGCCGGCCGCACGACGCTCATCTCCCGCGGCACGCGGTAGATGACCACGTTGAGGAAGCTGCCCCACGCGAGCCCGAACGCGATCGCGAACGTGCGCAGAAACTCGATCGGGAATTCGCCGAGGATCAAGGCCCTGCCCCCGGGTCGCGTCGCGCCCTCATCGCTCGGGCATCCTGCCGCCCGACTGGGCCGCCATGCGGAGCATCAGGGTGAGCGCGTCCTCGAGCTCGGCCCGCGTCGGCTGCCTCGGCGCCCGCGCGAGCTCCTGCTTCAGCTCGATCATGCGCGCGCCGAAGTTCTCGTAGACCCTGCGCGAGGCGCCCGTCGGAGCCTCCGCGGTCCAGCGCGCGATGATCTCGCGCAGCTCGTCGAGATCGCTGCCGGCGAGCAGCTGCGCCATCTGCGCGGCCATCGGGTCGGGCGGGGAGCCGTTCATTCGCGCGACAGCATAGCGCGAGCGCTTTGACGAGGCCCCGTTCCTGAGCCAAGAGTGGCCGCGTGATCCCCGGACGGCGCGGACCTGTCGGCGCGGTCGGCGCTGCGACGAGGGCGATCGCTCGCGCCGCCGCCTGCGTCCTCGCGACCGCCATTGGCCTCGGCTGCGCGCGGAAGGTCGACGACCCCACGCCCGGCGCCCCGGCGGGCAGCGCCCCCGTCGCGATCGCGCCGAAGGGCAACGTGCTCGAGGCCGCCGAGAACGAGGCCGCCCCCGACGCGGGGTCGAACGCTCGCACGGCCGCGAAGGCCGCCTCCGGCGAGACGTCCGACATCCCGGCCGGCAAGCTCGTCGCCGGCAGCACGCCGGGCGACAAGGGCCGCGACCCGGTGCTCGAGGCCGCGCTCGTCGAGGTCGACCTCGGCGGCTTCTCGATGGACCGCTACCTCCACCCGAACGACCCCGCGAGGCCGCCGACGACCGGCGTCTCGCGAAACAAGGCGTCCGACCTCTGCCACCTGGCCGGAGGGCGCCTCTGCACCGAGCTCGAGTGGGAGCGCGCCTGCAAGGGCGACGGCAACACGGCCTACGCCGGCGGCGAGGCGTGGGATCCGGCCTGCGCCGCGGCCCCCGCGTCCTGCGCCTCGAGCTTCGGCCCCCTTGGCCTCGGCGCGGCGCTCCGCGAGTGGACCTCGAGCGACGTCGAGCCCGTCGAGAAGCTCGTCCCGCGCGCGGCCAGCGTCCGCGGCGCCCGCGGCGACGCCGCCGCCGTCGACCACCGCTGCGCCCACCGCGCGGCCGTCGACGCCGCGACGACCGGCGACGACATCGGCTTCCGCTGCTGCCACGGCTCGCCGAACGCCGCGACGATCCCCTCGCCCAAGTGGGCCGAGACCTTCCGCCGCGCCGAGCTCTCCCACACGCAGGCCTCGGAGATGTTCGCCACGGTGCGCGAGCTCGGCGATCTGGCGCGCGACATCGCGTTCTTCAAGGAGCCCGACGACGTGAACCTGGTGCTCGCGCGCGGCGACGCCGGCGGCCCGCCGCCGAACACCTCGCTCACCACGCAGCCTCTCCTCTGGAGCCCGGTCCCCGGCGAGGAGATCCTCGTCGTCGCGGGCAAAGCCAAGAAGGACGCGTTCATCGTCGCGTTCTACCGCCTGCCCGGCCAGCGCTACCGCATCGCCTCCAGCATGATCCTCAAGGACGAGCGCGGCCCGGTCGTCCTCGCGCACAACTCCTACGTGCGCAAGAAGCTCCTCTGGAGCACGGGCTGCTTCGACTGCCGCGCCGAGAGCGGCTTCGTCACGTACCGCGACGACAACCGGATCGTCATCACCCAGAAATAGGCCGCGAGCGCGAGCCGCCGCGGGGCCTCGGCTCCGCCGGCCCGGAGGCCCGAGCGGCCGCGGAGGACCTCTCCCATGATCGCACCTCGCACGAGCGGATCGGTGGACGTCGCGGTGGTCGGCGGCGGCATCGTCGGCCTCGCCACCGCGCGCGCCCTCGCCACGCGCTTCGACGCCCGCGTGGTCGTCTTCGAGGCCGAGGGCGCCCTCGCCTCGCACCAGACCGGCCACAACAGCGGCGTCCTGCACAGCGGCCTCTACTACAAGCCCGGGTCGCACAAGGCGCGGCTCTGCGTCGACGGCCGCCGCGCGATGGTCGACTACTGCCGCGCGCGCGGCATCGCCCACGACGTCTGCGGCAAGGTCGTCGTCGCCACCGCCGCGAGCGAGGTCGGCCGCCTCGACGACCTCGAGGCCCGCGGCCGCGCCAACGGCCTCGAGGGCCTGCGCCGCCTGCGCCGCGAGGAGATCGCCGACCACGAGCCCCACGTCCGCGGCGTCGCCGGCCTCTTCGTGCCCACGACCGGCATCGTCGACTACGTCGCCGTGGCAGCGGCATTCGCCGCCGATATCGAGGCGGAGGGCAGCGAGGTGCGCAAGGGCGTGCGCGTCCTGCGCGTGGAGCGACGCGAAGGCGGCTTGCTGCTCGACACCACCGCCGGCCCCCTCGCGGCCCGTAACCTCGTCGGCTGCGCGGGCCTCCAGGCCGATCGCTTCGCGCGCGCCTCGGGCGTCGAGCCGGGCGTCTCGATCGTCCCCTTCCGCGGCGAGTACTACGAGCTGTCGCCGAGGGGCCGGTCGCTCGTGAAGAACCTCGTCTACCCGGTCCCCGATCCCGCCTACCCGTTCCTCGGCGTCCACTTCACGCGCAAGCTCTCGGGCGCCGTCGAGGCCGGCCCCAACGCCGTCCTCGCCCTCGCCCGCGAGGGCTACTCCCGCACCGCGATCGACGTGCGCGACGCGCTCGCCATCGCGACCACCCCCGGCTTCTGGCAGTTCGCCCGCAGGCACGCCGCCGCCGGCCTCGCGGAGGTCGTCCGGTCGTTCAGCAAGGCCCGCTTCGTCGAGGCCCTCGCCGCGATCGTCCCCGACCTCGGCCCCGACGACGTCGAGCCCGGCGGCTCCGGCATCCGCGCGCAGGCGATGGATCCCTCGGGCCGCCTCGTCGACGACTTCCACTTCGTCGAGGCCGAACGCATGGTCCACGTCCTCAACGCGCCGTCCCCCGCAGCGACCGCGTCGATCGAGATCGGCCGCACCATCGCCGGCGTGGCCGCGCACCGCTTCGACCTCGCCGCGCGATCCTGACGTTCGAAAAGCCGTCGCCGCGAGCCGAGCTGCCCCGAAGGGCGCTCCGCTCGCGGCGAAGGGGTGGCGGAGGCGCCGAGGCCTCCGCCGTTCAGCCGTCACTCACGCGGGTACGGCGGCTTGTAGGGCGTCGTGATGTTGTGCAGGTTCTCGGCCGAGAACTCCTTGCCATCGCCGTGGCAGGAGCCGCACGACTCGGTCTCGTCGCCGCTCCACGGCTCGGCCGGCGTCGGGTCGAGCGTGTTGAGCGTGCCGTGCGCCTGGGCCGCGTCGCTGTCGTGGCACGAGAGGCAGGCGAGGCGGCTCGGCGCCTTCTTCCAGTCGTCCGTCTCCGAGTGGCACGTCTGGCAGTTGCGGATGTCCTGCGGGAAGACGATCTTCGGGGTGTTCACGTTCTGCTCGGGGTGGTTCAGGTGAGCCCCGAAGTGGTAGCCGTGCGCGATGCGCACCATTGGCGGATAGCCGAAGCCCTGGTTCGCGAGGCCCGTGGGCTTGCCGGTGTAGGTCCACAACGTCGGGTTCTGGATCGAGCCCGCGACGTACTTCAGCTGGCGCTGGTTGTCGTGGCACTGCATGCAGACGTCGACGTCGAAGATCCGTGCGCCGTGCATCCGCGTGTTCTCGTGGCACTTCAGGCAGTTCGTCGCGATGGGCTTGTCCTCGGTCGCCGAGCCGACCTGGAACGCCACCCTGGCTACGCCGCGCGCGCCGACGAGCGGCCGCGCCTCGATGTACGCGATGTACGTGCCGGCCTTGAGGGCGGCCACGTCGCCGAGCGCGTACGTCATGAACCCGTTGGCGCCCACCGTGCGAGTGACGGCCGGATCCTCGTCGAGCGGGTCCGCCTGGATGGCGAGCGCGTTCGCGAAGCTCGAGCGGGTCTCGATCGGCGCGTAGGTGCCGACCGGGATCGACAGCACGTTGTTCAGGTCGCCGGCGAGCGGCGCGAGGAACTGCACGCTCCCGCCACGCTTGCCGCCGTAGATCTGCAGGTAGGTCTTCGCGGCGCCCGAGTACGAGGTCGACGCCGACTTCGCGGTCGCGACGGCCTTGAAAGCCGCGTTCGCGTTGAGGCAGGTCGCGATCTCGGCCGTCGTCGCCGCCGTCTTGACCTTGAAGGTGCAGCCCGTCGTGTCGACGGTCACCGGAGCGCCGTCGATCGTCACGGTGAAGCCCGTGACCGCCGTCAGGTCGTACGGACCGTACTTCGCGAGCACGGGGCCGTACGGGGGCTGGTAGGGCGCGAACGCGCGCAGGCCGGCGGGGCCCTTGGCGGCCGTCGAGAGGACCGGGGCGAACCGCGATCGGGGACCGGCGACGTAGAAGTTGATGCTGTTCCAGCTGGCCGCGGTGAAGGTCGCCGGGTCGACGATCTTCGCGTTCGCGTCCTTGACGGTGATCTTGATGGCGGGCTTCTCGCCGGCCACGAAGTACTTGCCGTTGCCGGGGGCGGAGACGGCCAGCTCGACCATCCCGGGCGCGTCCACGGGAGCGGGCGCGTGCACGCCGACCGTGTCGGACATGCCGCCCTCGGAGTGGCAGTTCGCGCAGCTCTTGTCGTCGGCCTGCTTGCCGCCGATGTGCGAGCCGAGGACGCACTGGCCGAGCGTCGCGCTGCCGACGGTGACGTCGCAGACGGCCTTCGCGGTCACGTTCGGCCAATCGGCCTTGCAGGCCGAGTCGATGAGGCAGTTGCTGCTGACGCTCGGCGTCGCGCAGTTGCCCGGGGTGGCGCACGTCGCCGCCGACGGCTTACCGAGGACGCGGGGCGGGCTGATGGTGCCGGCCGCGAGGTTGAGGTTGTCGTGGCAGGCCGTGCACGCCGCCGTCGTCGGGTTGGTCTTCCAGGCGTCGTCGGTGTGGCACTTGGCGCAGTTCGAGGCGCCGGCCGGGAACGCGACGTCGGTGAAGGCGCGGAAGTCGCCGGTGACCGGGTCGATGTTGAAGGGGTTCTTCAGCTTGTCGCCGTGGTGCACGCCGTGGACGCGACGCACGATGCTGTCGGTCTTCTTGTCGGCCGCGTTGCACGGGTTCGCGCCCGGGACGCCGCAGAACGCCGCGTAGCCGGCCTGGTTGTGGCAGCCCTTGCAGCCTTCGATCGCCTGCGAGTCGAGCGACGGGTTGCCGACCGGGCTGAACCCGACCTGCGTGTGCGCCATGTACGTGACGCCGTTGGCCCCGCCCTTGTGGCAGTCGTCGCAGTGGCCGACGATCTGCTTCTCGGCCGTCGCCGTGCCGATCTGGATCTCCTTGATCGGGAAGACCTGATCGAGCGGGTGCGCCTTCGAGACGCCCCACACCCCGACCACGTACGTGCCGGCAGCCTCGTCCGTGACGGCGCTGAGGTCGTACTCGAGGACGTTGCCGTTGACCTTGACGTTCGCGTTGTTCGTCAGGTTGACGAAGTGGTGCTCGGCCTGCGCGTAGTCGCCGCTGACGTTCATCAGC
>CAIVJW010000130.1 GCA_903906315.1 uncultured delta proteobacterium
GTCTTGCCGACGCCCGCGCCGCCGAAGAGGCCGATCTTGCCGCCTTTTCGGTAAGGGGCGAGCAGGTCGATGACCTTGATGCCCGTCTCGAAGACCTCGACCTTCGTCGACTGATCGACGAACGCCGGCGGCTCCTTGTGGATCGGCGCGAACTTGGTCGCGTTGACCGGGCCGGCCTCGTCGACGGGCTCGCCGACGACGTTGAGGATGCGGCCGAGGCACTCGTGGCCGACCGGCATCATGATGGGCTTGCCGGTGTCCTTGACCTCCATGCCGCGCATCAGCCCGTCCGTGGAATCCATCGCGACGGTGCGCACCATCGACTCGCCGAGGTGCTGGGCGACCTCGAGGGTGAGGTTGTCCGCCTTGCCCGAGATGCTCGGGTTCGACACCTTCAGGGCGTTGAGAATCCTCGGGAGCTGGCCCGGCGGGAAGTCGACGTCGACGACGGGTCCGATGACCTGAGCAACTTTTCCAACCACCATGGTGCCGAGAGCCTCCTCGTAGGGATGCGGGTCCGCGGGCGCGCTTCACGTGATGCCGTGAAGACGTGCGTACGGTCGGGTACGCAGCGCGGGCGCCACCTAGCACGGGACTGCGCGTCTGACTAGTCTCGTCGCGAGCGGACGGTTCGCTCGGGGTCGTTCCGGCTCGTGCCGGCGCGCGTCGCGAGGGCGGCGAACTCCTCGACCGAGAGCGTCTCGCCGCGGCGATCGAGGTCGACCCCGGCGGCGAGCGCGTGCGCGTCGAGCTCGTCGCGCGACCAGCCGTAGATCCCCTTCCATGCGTTGCGGAGGGTTTTGCGGCGGGCGCCGAAGGCGGCCCGGACGGCGTCGCGGAAGGCGTCCGTCTCGATGGCGCGCGCCGGGCGCGCGGGGTCGAGGACCACGACTGCGGAGTCGATCTCGGGCCGCGGGTAGAACGCCCCGGCCTTGACGGTCAGGAGGCGCGAGACGGCGAAGGACGCCTGGGCGAAGACCGAGAGGGCGCCGTAGGCGTCGCCGCCCGGGGGCGCGATGAGCCGCTCGGCGACCTCGGCCTGCACCATGAACACCGCGCGGTCGATGGCCCCGGCCGCGCGCGTCGCGAGCTCGAGCAGCCGACCGGTGATCTGGTAGGGCAGGTTGCCCGCGACCACGTGGGGGCGTGGCCCGTCGGCGAGCAGCGCGAGCCAGTCGGCGGTGGCCGCGTCGGCCTCGAGCAGCGTGAAGCGCCCGAGGGCCTCCTCGTCGGCGAGCTCGTCGCGCAGGATCGGCACGAGGTCGCGATCGCGCTCGATGGCCACGACGCGGGCCGCGCGTTCGAGCAGCGGTCGCGTCAGCGCGCCGAGGCCGGCGCCGATCTCGAGGACGGTGCCGCCGGTGGGGGTCGTGGCGGCCTCGGCGATCATGCGCGCAGCGTGAGCGTCTGCGAGGAAGTTCTGACCGAAGCTCTTCTTGGGGCGGAGCCCGCGTTCGCGCAGGCGCTCGGCGATGGACACGGGGGGCTCCTACGCGGGACCGGGCGCGACCGCGTCGCCGCCTTCCCCCGGGTCGACGTGGTGCTGGCGGGGGCGCGGTCGGAGGATCTTCACGCCGATCCGGCGCAGCTCGGCCTCGCCGCGTGCGTGGGCGACGCGCGCGCGCACGCTGAGCGCCCGTCCCGCCGCCTCGGCGGCGTCACCGAGCGCGGGCGGCGGGGCGACCGGCGGGTCGTCCGAGGGGTCGGCTGGGGGGACGGCCACGACGTCCCAGGGGGGCGTGAGGCCGGGCTCGAACGGCGGCGTCGACCAGGTGACCGCGACGCCGGCGCGGGCGAGCCTGCGCACCCCTTCGCGCAGCGCGTCGATCTTGCGTGGCTCGGGCGGAACGCCGATGACGTGCACGCGGCTCGCGTGGGGCTTGGTGCGCGCGATCTGGATGAGCGCGTCGGCGATCGCGTCGCTGGTCGCGGCGCGATCGGGCTCCGTGCGCGGGGGCGAGTCGATGCCGTAGGCCGCGAGGTAGCGACGCAGCACGCGCTCGCGCATCGATCGGCCTCCCGGCGAGGGGACCGGGAAGGGGGCGCGCATGCGCATGGCCTCCGCGCGCACCGCGAGCTTGTCGAGATCGCCGCGACGCACGTCGGGCAAGCCGCGCGGGTCGAGCGGGCGCAGGTGCTCGAGGACGCGGACCGCGACGTCGAGCTCGTCGAGGTCGCTGCGGTCCGCGTCGTGGCAAGCGGTCGCCGCGAGGAGCGCCTGGACGATGCGGTGGCCCTGCGAGGGCCCCAGCCCGGGCGGGACGGTCGCGCGGTTGCCTGTCGCGACCACCGTGAGGCCGACCCGGTCCCCGCGGGCGAGGTGGCGCGTCGCGACGGAGGCGGCTTCGTCGATCGCGAGGTCGAGCGGGGCGCGTCCGAGCGGACCGGCCCAGAGCTCGACCGAGGCGTCGAGCACGATCCACACGACGTCGCGCTCTTCGCGCTCGAACTCGCGCACGAGCAGCACGCCGCGGCGCGCGCTGGCCTTCCACGCGATGCGCCGGAACGGGTCCCCGGGCTGGTGCTCGCGCAGCTCGCGCAGGTCGCTGCCCTCACCGCGCACGCGCCCGGCGCGGCCGGCCGTCGCCGCGAGCCGGCTTCGACCTCCGCGCGGCTCGAGGAGGTAGGTGGCGAGTGATCTCGGCAGCACCTCGACGCCGTACGGGTTCGCGAAGGTCAGCGGCACCTCGAACATGCCCGACGCGCCGCGCACCTCGAGCGCGAGGCCGTGCAGGCCGTGCAGGCCGACCCGCGGCGCGGTCACGAGCACGCGCACCTTGAGTCGACCGGAGGCCGCGACCTCACCCGCGCTCGGCTCGATACGCACGTCGAGCTGGGTCGACGCCACGGCCCGGAGCTTGACGTAGCGGGCCGCGAGCGTGTCGCGGTTGCGCACCTCGGCCGCCAGCTCGATGGTGTTGCCGCGCGCGGTGCGCGTGACGCGTCGCGAGCCGCTCCACAGCATCTCGAAGCCCGCGGCGCGGATGCGCGCGACCGAGAGCAGCGTCACGGTGCGAGCCAGCGCGACCGCGACGAGCAGCGCGCCGCCCCAGCCCACGATCGCGGGCTCTTGAGCGGCGAGCCCGACGCCGAGCACGACCGATCCCGCGACGGCGACGTGCGAGCTCGTGCGGGTGGGGTAGAGGTGCATCGTTGGGTAGCGGCCTGACGAGCCCACGCAAGATGGGCGGTGTCCCGGGCCACGGCGGCCCCCTCGAGACGAGCCCACCGGAGGTGGGCGGGGTTTGGGGCCACGGCGGCCCCCTCGAGACGAGCCCACCGGAGGTGGGCGGGGTTTGGGGCCACGGCGGCCCCCTCGAGACGAGCCCACCGGAGGTGGGCGGGGTTTGGGGCCGCTCGCGGCCCCATCGCGACTAAAGCGGACGGACTCCCCGGCGGTATGCAACGCGCTGTACCGCCTCGTCGACGATCGCCTCGCGCGCCTTGTGATCGCCCTCGACCTCGGGGACGAGCACCAGCCGGTGAGCGAGCACGGCGTTCGCCACCCCGCGGACATCGTCGGGGGTCACGAACGGTCGGCCGCCGATGACGGCCGCCGCCTTCGACGCCTGTACGAGCCCGAGCGTCGCGCGCGGCGAGGCACCGAGCAGGACCTTGGCGTGGCTCCGCGTGTAGGTCGTCAGGTTCACCGCGTACTCGTAGACGTCGTCCTCGACGTGAATCCGCCGGGCGACGTGCTGGAGCATGTTGAGATCCTCGACGTTCAGCGTGGCCCGGGCCTTGGGCGGCTCGGCGTTGTGCGCGCGTAGCATCGCGAGCTCGTCCTTGTGGCTCGGGTAGCCGATCGGCACGCGCACGAGGAACCGGTCGATCTGCGCCTCGGGCAACGGGTAGGTCCCCTCGAGGTCGATCGGGTTCTGCGTCGCGAGCACCATGAAAGGCGCAGGCAGCTCGAAGCGGTCGCCCTCGATCGTGACCTGCCGCTCCTGCATCGCCTCGAGCAGGGCGCTCTGCGTCTTGGCGGGGGCACGGTTGATCTCGTCGGCGAGGACGATGTTCGCGAACACCGGCCCGGGCCGCAGCGTGAACGTGCCCTCCTTGGGGGACAGAACGTAGGTGCCGGTGATGTCCGCGGGCAGGAGGTCCGGCGTGAACTGGATCCGGCGCACGGAGGCGCCGAGCGCTGCGGCGTACGCCTTCACGAGCGTCGTCTTCGCGACGCCGGGCACGCCCTCGAGGAGCACGTGGCCGTGCGCGAGCAGGGCCGTGAGCATGAGGTCGACCTGCCGCGGCTGACCGATGTACACGCGGAGCACCTCGCGGCGGAGGGCGTCGAGCCGCTCCTTCGCGGCGGAGATCTCGTCGATGGCTACGGCCGATTGGGTCATGCAGCGTCGGTCTCCAGCCGCGCGGGGCGGCTCGGGGGCGTGGGGCCGGAAGCTTGGCAGGCGGCGAGCGCGCCGTCGACGACCTCGGCGGCGTGGGCGAGGTCGGCGCGGCTCACCTTGGCGTTTCGGCCCGCGACGAGCGACGCCTCGGCGCGCGCCATCGACGCGAGCACGCCTTTCAAGGCGGAAGCGGTGGCCTCGTCGAGCGCGCCGTGCTTCCGCACGAGGTTGAAGAGTGCGTCGGGCGTGGGCTCGCTCGAAAGGCCGAAGCGGACGCCGATCGCCTCGTAGAGCGCGCTGCGGAGCTCGAGCAGCGCGAGGCTGCGCGGCGACGTGGGCGCGGCGAGCAGGCCGAGGCGACCGCCGAGCCCGCCCTGCGCGACGAGCGGCGTCGGGCGTGCGTAGCGGGGCAGCGGCGCTCGGTACGGTCGCGCGGAGGATCGCGACACCCAACCGGCCACCCCGATGGCGGCGAGCGCGGCCAGGGCGAGGAGCAGCGGGTGCGGCAGGCCGTCCCGACGCGCGTCGGCGAGCGCGTTCGTGACCGCGCGCACGGCGGCGTCGAGGTCCTTGTAGAGCGGCGTCTGGCCGCCGAAGCTGCCCTGCTCTCGGAACCGATTGGTCACGATGAAGAGCCGGCCACGCTGCCGACGCCCCACCTCGTCGTCGACGAGGTAGCGCGAGAGCGCCGCGGCGAACGTGCGGTTGCCGGGATAGCGCAGCATCTGGTTGGTCAGCGTCGACGGGTCGCTCATTGCGAACAGGCGACCTCCGCCCACCTGGCCCGCCACCGCGATCACGACGTCCGCCTCGCCGACCGAGCGGATCTTGAGCACTGGGGAGAGGTTCGGGTGGCGGAGCCCCGTGGGGTGGTTCGTCGCGATGCGCTGCACGTGCGCGACGACCGGGTGCGGCCCGTGACCCGACGCGGCGTCGACCGCCGGCTCGGCGATCGCGAGCGCCGCCTTGTTGCGGAGCGCGAGCATCGGGTGAGCCGGCGCCGGGATGCGGTCGATGTGGAAGCGCGCGAGCGTCTCTTCGCCACGACCGTAGTCGTCGAGGATGGCGAGGCGCCCGCCGGCCTTCATGAACGCGGCGGTCTCGTCGGCGTCCATCGGCTGCTCAGGGTGCAGCGCGAGCACGCCGTCCTCCGGGCCGACCTCGGCCCAGTTGAGCACGCCGACCGCCGACACGCGGGCGGGGCCGAGCTCCGCGCGGGCGATCTCGTAGAGCTCCGAGCAGCCTTCCCAGCCTCCGTCGGCCACGTCGAACGCCTCGGCCCGCGCGTCGCCCGCGCCGCCGAGCGCGATCGCGAAGGCCGCGAGGGACGCGGCGCGCGCCGCGAAACGAGGGGGAGGGGCTTCGCGTGTGCTCATGCCGGCGGCGGTCCTCCGTAGCGCGCGACCTTCGCGGTTGCGAGCTTCGTTTGCGGCGTCGTCATCGGAGGACGACATCATCGCACCTGCAGAGGTCCGGTCGTGCGTCGAAAGCGCACGCCTCGACGAGAGCGTCCTCGCCGCGAGGTCCGTGGCGGGTGACAACCTTGACCCGGGTGCATGCATTGCTAGATTCGATCACAGGATACGAGGTGCCGACGGCGAGTCGGTCCGTCGACGCAGGCAGGAAAGGTGGAGGAGTTCGATGCTCCCTCCGTTCATCATCGAGCAGATCAGGCAGCGGGAAGAGAAGGAGCGCGCTCGCCATGACGAGCAGCGTCCCCGTCTCGAGCTGCCGCTCGATCGCATGCCGGCGCCGCGTCGCACCCCGGACGACGAGGACGACCCGAATCGCGGCGTCATCGTCATCGACTTGGTCTAGTCGCGATGGGGCCGCGAGCGGCTCCAAGGCCCGCGCGGGCAGGTGGCGCTGAACGCTCGGGCCGAGCGGCCGCGACGGTGCCGCGCAGCTCGTTCCTGGCCGTGGTGAGCGGTCGAAGCGTCGCGAGGCCCTCTCCGTGCTCTCCCCGCGGAAGGGCCCCGTGAGGGCGGCCTTGACGATACTGGGCCCTTGCCCTACCTTGCGCGCCTCGCCACGGCAGGTTGGTCGTGGCTCGCGCGCTGGCGAGGCTCGTCGCGCTGCAACTTCCATCGATTCTCGAGGTTGATTCGAATGGCCGTTCACATCCGTCTCGCTCGCGCGGGCACCACCAAGACGCCCTTTTATCGCATCGTCGTCGCCGATCAGCGGAGCCCCCGCGGCGGCCGCTTCATCGAGCGCGTCGGCACCTACGATCCCCGTCGCACGGAGATCCGCGTCGATGGGGCGCGCATCAAGCACTGGATCTCGCGTGGCGCGCAGGCTTCGGCCACCGTGGCGCTTCTCCTCCGGCGTCCCGAGTGCCAGGACTCGAGCGCGCTGGCCCAGATCGCTCCTGCGGCCAAGTAGCCCATGAACGGCTCTTCGGCCCAGCTCGTCGATCTGGTCTCCCTGATCGCTCGGGCGCTCGTGGATCAGCCCGATCAGGTCGAGGTGCAGGAGGTCGCCGGCGACCGGATCCCGCGCATCGAGCTCAGCGTGGCACGCGAGGACATCGGCAAGGTGATCGGCAAGGACGGCCGCACGGCCCAGTCCATCCGCACGCTCCTTGCCGCTGCCGCCAGCAAGACCGGCCGCCGCGCGCACCTCGACATCGTCGACTGATCGCGATCCCGGCATGTCTCGTCGCTGGGTCCCCGTGGCCGAGATCGCCCGCCCGCACGGGGTGCGTGGTGAGCTTCGGCTCAAGCTGTACAACGAGGGATCGGAGCTCCTGCTCCGGCCCCGTGACGTGAAGCTCCGGCTCCCCGACGGCGTGGAGCGCGACGCGCGCGTGACCGCCGGTCGCGCCGTGAGCAAGACGATCCTCGTCACGGTGTCGGGAGTGGGCGACCGCAACCAAGCCGAAGCTTTGCGCGAGGCACGCGTCTGCGTGCCTCGCGACGAGTTCCCCGCGCTCGGCGACGGTGAGTTCTACGCCTGCGACGTCGAGGGGGCGCGCGTCGTGCTCGGCGACGACGAGGTGGGGCGCGTCGTGGAGCTGAAGTCTTATCCGGCGTGCGACGTGCTCGTCGTGCAGCGAGGCGAGAAGGATTCCATCGAGGTCCCGCTCACCGACGCCTTCGTCGAGCTGGTCGACCCGGGGGCCGGCCTCGTGAAGCTCGTGACGCTCGAGGGGCTGTAGGCTCGCTTCCGAGCTCCGTGCGCTTCGACGTCGTCACACTCTTCCCCGAGCTGTTCGGCCCGTTCCTGTCGACCGGCATGATGGGTCGGGCGGTGGCGTCCGGCGCCCTCACCGTGCGGCTGCGGAGCCCGCGCGAGTTCGGCATCGGCCGCCATCGAAGCGTCGACGACACGCCGTACGGCGGCGGATCCGGCATGGTGATGCGCGTCGACTGCCTCGTCGACTGCCTCGAGTCGCTCGACGCCGACGCGCCCGAGGGCGTGCGCGCGCACCGGGTGCTCATGACGCCGCAGGGCGCGCCGTTCCGGCAGGCGACGGCGATCGCGCTCTCGACCCGGCCCGCCGTCTCGCTCATCTGCGGGCGCTATGAGGGGTTCGACGATCGCGTCCGCGCGTTCGTCGAGGAGGAGGTGTCGCTCGGCGATTTCGTCCTCACCGGCGGGGAGGTCGCGGCCATGGCCGTCGTCGATGCGTGTGTGCGGCTCCTGCCCGGCGTGCTCGGCAATGCCGAGTCGGCGACGCACGAGTCCCACAGCCCGGCGCTTGGCGGTCAGCTCGAGTACCCGCAGTACACGCGTCCGGTCGAGTTTCGCGGCGCGCGGGTGCCCGACGTCCTGCAGAACGGCAATCACGCCCATATCGAAGCGTGGCGGCGCGCCGAGGCCGAGCGGCGGACCGCGGAGCGGAGGCCCGATCTCGTGCTACCGCGGAACGAACCCCGATGACCTTCCCCGTCTCGATCGCGCTCGTTCACCATCCCGTCCTCGACCGCGGCGGCGGCACGGTGACGACGGCCATCACGAACCTCGACCTGCACGACATGTCGCGCAGCGCTCGCTCGTACGGCCTGCAGGACCTGTTCGTCGTCCATCCGGTCGCGGCGCAGCGGATGCTGGCCGCGCGCATCCAGGAGCATTGGGTGACCGGCTCCGGGCGCAAGCGCATCCCGGACCGCGCGCTCGCGCTCGAGCTGATCCGCATCGTACCCGACCTCGCGGACGCCTTCGCGGCGCTTGGCGGGGACCGGGCCGGCGTCGAGGTGTGGACGACGGCGGCCTCGTCGCGCGGCGGTGAGCCGACGACGTACGGGGTCGGGCGCGATCGCCTCGCGCGGCGCGATCGACCCGTGCTGCTCGTGTTCGGCACCGGCTGGGGGCTCGCGCCGCAGGTCGTCGCCGACGCCGACGTGCGCCTCGAGCCGATCCACGCTCGCGTGGAGACGGGCTACAACCACCTCAGCGTGCGCGCGGCGTGCGCGATCACGCTCGACCGGCTGCTGGGCTGAGGGCGGCGGCAGCGGAAGCCGCGCCGCGCCGCGCTGAGAGCGGGCGGCGCGTGCGGGAGCGCTACGGGACCTGGAACGGGCGCATCCCGCGGAACGTCACGCTGGTGACCGCGTCGGCGAAGACCTGCACGTGGAAGAAGCCCAGCGTGACGAGCTTGCCGCCGACCTTGCCCGCCGCGGCGACGGTGACCGGCCCGGGCTTCACGTCGAGCGCGGCGTACAGGCCGAGCGTGCTGGTGCCCTTGGGGTGGCCTTGCGGGTCCGGGAGCGGATGGTCCTCGTTGTCGGTGAAGTAGACGGTCTGCGCCTTCGCCACGTCGATGTCGACGACGGCGTTCGAGACGCGGACGTCGCCGCAGTCGTGGATCTCGCCGGCGATCGCGCCGTGGCCGGTGGTGATGGGGCCGCCGATCGCCGCCTGCGGGATGACCTGGTAGTCGTCCTGCGCGAGCGCTCGCACGTTCTTCTCGAACGCGCCGTCCTTGAGCCGATCGTTGGGGACGTAGACGTCGTACTCGTACAGCGGCTTCCAGGTGTCGCCGTACGTCTTGATGAGCAGCTCGGTCTCGCTCGGGACGTCGGCGTACTCGTAGGTGCACTCGTAGCGCGTGCCGCACTTGTCCGGGTCGTCCGAGGCAACGCCGGCCGACTTGCACTCCTTCGCCGTCGTGACCGGCGAGCCGACGAGCTGGTCCGGCATGCCGTCGTCGGTGCCGCCCGTGCGCTTGACCGTGTAGACCTCGACCTTCAAGTCGTGCGACTCGCAGCCGCTCGAGAAGATCTTCGCCGTGCCCTTGAGCTTGGCCTTCTGTGACGTGCCCGCGGCCTTGGGCCAGCCGGCCTGGGAGTAGCAGGCCACGTCGACCGGGCCGGTGCCCGCGTACTCGTCCAGGCCGGCCGATCGAACGAGGTCCCCGGCCGGATCCTTGAGCGGCACGCCGCAGACCTGGTTCACGTAGGCGGCCGTCGCGAGCTTGCAGTTCGTGGCGGCGGGGTCGGCGTCACAGAACTCGGTGTTCGCGGCCTTCGCGAGCTTGGTCGCGCAGTTCGCGTCGGTCGTCGAGGAGCCGCTGCTGCCGCCGGTGCTGGAGCACGCGGGGGCCAGGCTGACGAGGGCGGCGGAGGCGGTGAGGCCGAGGAGGTGGCGAAGGGAAGCGCGGCTCATTGCGCTACGCTAGCGAAGTGACGGCGACGCGCCAAGCTCCAGGCGACGCGGGCGATGGCGAGGTCGACCTCGACCGCCGCGTGCGCGCCCGCGCCCGCGCCCTCGGCTTCGACGTGGTCGGCGTCGCGCGCGCTGACGTCCCGCTCGGCGTCGACCACGACCGCTACCGCGAGTTCGTGGCGGGCGGGCTGCACGGCGACATGGGGTGGCTCGCGGAGCACGCCGAGGTGCGCCGGCGGCTCGACGGTCCCGACATTCTCGAGGGAGCGCGCAGCGTGGTGTGCCTTGGGAAGCGCTATTTGCGGCCGCCTTCCGACGAGGCGCGGGACACCGGGGTCGTGCCGCTCGTCGCCCGGTACGCCCAGGGCGGTGACTACCACAGCCACTTGAAGAAGCGGCTCAAGCAGCTCGCGAAGTACCTGCGGACGCTCGCGCCGGGGGCCGAGGCGAGGGCGCTCTGCGACATCGAGCCGGTGCTCGAGCGCGCATGGGCTGCACGCGCCGGGCTCGGGTTCGTCGGCAAGAACGGGCTCGTGATCTCGCCGGGGCAGGGGAGCTACCTGATCCTGGGCGAGGTGGTCACGTCGCTCGTGCTCGTGCCCGACGAGCCGATCGCGGAGCGCTGCGGATCGTGCACGCGCTGCCTCGATGCGTGCCCGACGGCGGCGTTCCGCGCGCCGTTCGTGCTCGATGCGCGCCGCTGCATCTCGTACCTGACGATCGAAGCCTCGGGGGCGCCGGCGGAGCCGCTGCGCGAGGCCACGGGCGAGCACCTCTTCGGCTGTGACGTGTGCCAGGAGGTGTGCCCGTTCAATCGCACGGGCGCGCCACCGCTCGATCGGACGCGCGGGTTCCACCCGCACCCACGCTGGCAGGAGATTGACGTCGATGCGTTCGTCGCCATGGACGAGGCGAGGTGGGACGAGGTGTCGCTCGGGTCGCCGCTGCGGCGCGCTGGGCGCGCAGGGATCGCCCGGAACGCGGTCCTCGTGGCGGCCAGCCGCCTCGCGAACGGCGCCACGGGGCCCGCCGCCGACCGGGCGGAGCGGGCGATCTCTTTGGCGGAGCGGCACGACGGCGAGGCCGTTCGCGAGGTCGCCCGGTGGGCGCGCGAGCGGGCTCCCGCGGCGCCGGTCGACGGCGACGGCCGCGAGCGCCCCGCGCGGTGATGGGTTCGGTGCGGAGCACCTGGGCCGCCTGGGCCGGCGGTTGGCCGCGGGCGGCTGGGTGTGGGATCCTGTGCGTTCACGGTCCGATCTCGGGGCCGAGGGAGGAGGATCCATGCTGCACGCGTTCGTCCGGGGAGCCGGCGTGGCGGTGTTCGCGCTGGCGCTCGCCGCGAGCGGCTCGGCGCGCGCGCAAGAGGAAAAGGTCGCCGGAATGCGGGCCCGGCTGAAGGCTGCGCCGGACGACCCCGCAGCGGCGCTGGCGCTCGGGAAAGCGCTGCGGCGAGCGGGGCGTGCCGTCGAGGCCGCGCAGGTGCTCGAGCGCGGGGCTCCGCGGTCCCGCGGCGAGGATGCGGCTGCGCTCCGCTGGGAGGCGGTGCGCGCGCGCATCGACGCGCGCGAGATCGACAAGGCGCTGGCGGGCTGCAAGGGGCTCGCCGACGCACCCGCGGCTGCGTGCCGGGCGGAGGTCCACCTGGTCCGCAACCGGGCATCGCTCGCGCTCCCCGAGGCGCGCCACGCGCTCGCGGCCGACCCGACGATCTACGAGGGGCGCCTCGCGCTCGGGCGTGCGCTCGCCTTCGAGGGGCAGACGGCGGACGCCGAGGCGGCGCTGCGCGCGGCGGTCGCCTCCGCGGACGCGCGCCCGGAAGCGCACCACAGGCTCGGGCTCCTCCTCGTCGATCTGGGGCGCCGAGCGCCGGGCGTTGCCGAGCTGCGGCGCGCGCGCTCCGCCGATCCCGACGATCCGGTCGTGGCGCTCGACCTCGCGGCGGCTCTCGGCTCCACGGTCGAGGCGCGCGACGCGCTCGTCGAGGCCACTCGCGCTCGCCCCGGCTACGCGGAGGCGCAGACCGCCCTCGCCCGCGTCGCGCTCGATCTCGGGGACGTCGCCTCCGGCGAGGCCGCCGCGCGCGAGGCCGTCCGGCTGGACCCGAGCCTCTCGCCTGCGCACGCTGCGCTGGGGCGCGCGCTCGTGGCTCGCCTGCGCTTCGACGAGGCGTTGCGCGAAGCGGAGGCCGCGCGAAGGCTCGTACCGAGGTCGGCGCCCGCCGAGCTCGTGGCCGCCGACGCATACGCTGGGAAGGGCGATCTCGACCTCGCGGTCGAGGCCTACCAGAAGGCGGCCGCGCTCGACCGGACCGATCCCGCGCCGCTCGTTCGGGCGGCAGCCGCGTGCCTCGCCGCAGGCCGCGCCACCACGGCGCGCGGTTTCGCGGACAAGGCGACGGCGGATCACCCCGGCTGGGGCCCCGCCTGGGTCGCCCTCGGCGACGTCCTCGCGGCCATGGGCGAGAAGCCCGCCGCGATCGCCGCGTGGGACCGATCGCTCGAGGTCGGTGGCACGGTGGACCGGGCCGCCGTCGCGCGCCGGATCGCGGCCGCGAAGTAGGCGCCCTGGGGCCGCCGCAGAGGGACTGTGCGCGCCGCCCGGATGGGGTATGTTGCTCGCCCTTCGCGGCGCGGTCCGCCGACCGACCGTGCGGCCCCCGACCCGCCCCTCGTGGCCTCCCCGTGATCGACGTCGCCAAGCTCCGCGCGCTCGCGGCCGATCTGCGGCAGCACGACTCGGTGTTCTGGCGGCGGGCCGTCGACCTCGGCGTCGTGTACGGGCCGGAGCCATGGATCCGCTACAGCCCCGCGTTCTTCGGGCTCGCCTTCGGCGCGGCCCTGCCGAAGCACCGGCGCGCGGTGCTGCGAAACCTGCGGCTGGCGCTCGGCCCGCGCTCGGCGCCGGCCGAGCTGCGCGACGCGGCGGCCGTGTTCGTCAACTTCGCGGCCTGCATGACCGAGGGCCTCGCCCTCAGCAGCCGCCCGGGGGCGAAGCTCGACGGCGCGGTCGTCGATGACGAGCCGTTCCTCGAGGCGGTGGCCCAGGGCAGGGGAGTGATCGTCGCGACCGCGCACACGGGCGGGTGGGAGATCTCGGGCCTGTTGCTCAAGTCGCTGCACGCGGCCGACGTCATCGTCGTGATGCAGCGCGAGCGCGACGCGCGCGCACAGGCGTTGCACGACGACGCGCGTCACGGCGCCGGTGTCCGGGTCATCCGGCTCGGCGGCGACCCGCTCGAGGCGCTGCCGCTCCTCGCCCATCTGCGCAAGGGCGGCGTCGTCGCGATCCAGGTCGACCGGCTGCCGAAGGGCATGCGCGGCCGGCAATCGAGGCTTTTCGGCAAGCCGTGGTGGGTGCCGGAGGGGCCGCTCGCCCTCGCCGCGGTGAGCGGGGCCCCGATCATCCCGGCGTTCACCCGGCGCCTCGGGTTCATGCGCTACGAGGTCCTGCCGCAGGCGCCCATCCGCGTCCCGCGCAGGCCCTCGCCTGCCCAGCTCGACGAGGCGGCCGGGCGGCTCATGGCCGACCTCGAGCGCTTCGTGATCGACAACCCCACGCAATGGTTCCACTTCGAGGACGTAGACGAGGTGTGACTGCGCGTGCGTGCGCTGCCGCAGGGGGCCGGCGCGGGGCTCGCGTTCGGTTCTCGCTCTCGAGGCGGATCGAGCCCGACCGCTCGCGCCGCGCTCGCTTCTGGACTAGAAGCTCGCCCGCTGCCCTCGCCGCACCGGCGACCACGCACGCACGGCTCGACCGCACAGCGATATGACCCGTATCTGTCTGGGCCTCCCCGCCCTGCAAGGCGACCTCCGCACGTACCAGAAGCGCTTCGACCTGGTCGAGCTGCGCCCGGTCGACAACGCGCTCCCGCGCGCGTCGAAGCTGCGCGCCTGGCGCAAGAGCGTGCCCCCGACGTTCGTGTTCAGCGTCGTTCTGCCGCGCGCGGTCGGCGAGCTCGCCGGCGGCGACGCCGAGGCCACCGCGCTCGCGCAGTCGCTCGAGGTCGCGAACGCCGTCGAGGCGCGCTGCATCGTGCTCGCGACGCCGCCCTCGATCCGGCCAACGCTGGCGAACCGCAAGCGCGTGGCCGCGCTCCTCGAGCGCATCCCGCGCGATGGGGTCGTGGTGTGCTGGGAGCCCAGCGGCATGTGGGAGCTCGACGAGATCGCCGCGCTCGCGAAGAGCGTCCGCGCCGTGCCCGTCGTCGACGCCGCGCGCGACGCCGTGCCGCCGGGCGCCGTCGTGTACACGCGGCTCCGGGCGCTCGGCACCTCTGCCGCCGTGAGCGCTTCGGCGATCGAGCGCATCGCCGACCGGCTGCGCGGGCGCCGAGAGGCCTTCGTCATCGTCGAGGGCAAGCCCGACGCGGCACGCGTGAAGGCGGGGCTCGGCGCGGCGCTCGCTCGCGACCGCGACAAGCCGCAATCGGCGCCGGTCGTTCGGCCGTCCGCGGGGCTGCTGATCGCCGAGGACGAAGAGCAGTGATCCGGGGCATCGCCGCCGCCGCGGTCGACCCGGCGGTCTCGTCCGCTGCGCAGGCGACGCTCGAAGAGGGCGGTGGGGCCGTCGATGCGGTCGTGGCCGGGTGGTTCGCCGCCGCTGGAGGCTCGCCGGGCGTGCTGTTCGCGCCGCTCACGTTGCTCGTCGCCGGAGCGGGGGCGGGGGCGCGCGCGTTCGACGGTCGCGCCGCGCAGCCGGGCCTCGGCGCCCAGCGGCCACGCGGCTTCGTGCGCGACGCCGACGTGTCGGTCGGTGCGCGCGTCGCGGTGCCGAGGTCGCTTGCCGCGGTGACGCTCGCGCACGGGCTCCGCGGCCGCATGGCGCTCAGCACCTTGTCGCGGGCGGGGGTCGCGCGCGCCGAGGCGCTCGGCGCGAAGCAGCGGGCGTCGCTGCTTCGCTCGGTCGGTCGAGCCGCGGCGCTCGCGCTGCAATCGCGCGAGGTCTCGCGCGCCTTCCTCGCGGTCGGCGGGCCGGTCGCGGGCGGCATCGTCACCGAGCAGGATCTCGAGGCTGCGCTGCCGGCCGAGCTGGACGCGAAGGTCCTGCCGGTCGGCCAGGGCGGCTCCGTCACGGTGGTTCCGTGGGAGCTTCCGGGCGGCTGGGGGCGTGGCGCCGAGGTCATCGTCGCCGTCGACGGCCGCGGCCTCGTGGCGGCGCTCGCGTACGCTCCCCCTCGGTCGCAAGACGAGATCAAGCTCCCCGAGCTCGAGTGCAGCGTGGGCCCGGATGCCGAGCCGGTCCGCCGGGGCATCACGCGCGTCAATCCGGGGACCCCGCTGCTCGCCGCGGCTCCGATCGGCGTGCTCGGGCTCCCGCTGGGCATTGCGGCGGCGATCGGCCTGCCCGGCGCGATCGGGCTCGACGGTGACGATCTCGCCGGGGTCGCGGAGGCCGCTTCCTTCGAGGCGGGGCTCGCCGCGCTCTGTCGCGGCAGAGGCCGAGACACCGCCATCGCAGCGATGCGCGATGCGCGAGACGCGCGGGCGTTCGTCGTGCGCGGCTGAAGCGTCGCCCCGCGGCGGCGACCCCGCCTCCGCCTGGACGCAACTCAAGCGAAGGCCGGTGCGCGCGCGACGCGCCTCCCTCGCGCTTGCGCGGTCGAGCGAAGCCCCGATCGCGCGGCGCCGACATGGCCGGGAGGTACTGAGGGCCCGGACTTGCACGAAACGAAACCACCCCGCCGGCAACGAGGCCGACAGGGCGGGTGCCCGCGTGCGACGCGGGAGCTCGGTGCGGTGACGAGCTAGAGCGTGACGCCGTAGCGCTTCGCGTAGGCCGTCACGCCGATCTTGTCGATCGTGCGGATGTCTCGCGTCGTCAGGCTCAGCGTGACGAAGCGGTTGTACTCAGGCACCCAAACGCGGCGCACCTGCACATTGATGTGCTGCCACCGCTTCGTCTTGATGTTCGAGTGCGAGACGTTGCGCGCCAGCAGCTTGCGCTTCCCAGTGATGTCGCTCTTCGCCATGACGTCCTCGCCGGATGCGCCGGCCGAGCCGGCGTCGCGGTGTGGGGCCGCGTGCGGCCCAGCCCGAAACTCGCGCCGATGCCGAGGGGCACCAGGCGTTCGGAGCGCGGCAAGGTGGCGGTTTGCGCCTCGCTTGTCAAGCGCCGAACGCCGCGCGGCGACAGGCGCACCTCCGGATCACGGCTTGGGCAGCGGGGGCGGACCCGGGCGGGGCGGCTCGGGATCCTCGATCTCGAACGGGAAGGGGCTCCGCGTCGCCATGAAGCTCTCGATCGCCGTGCGGACCTCCGCGCCGAGCGAGAGAAAGCGGAGGCCGACGCCGATGGTCTCGCCGTCGTCGCCGGTGAGGACCCACGCGACCTCGGTCTTGCACTGGACGCGGTGCTCGCCGAGGTGCAGGCGAACGGTCACCTCGGCCCCCGGGGCGAGGCCGAGGTTGCCGTCGATGAAGAGCCCGCCGGAGGAGATGTCGCGCGTGCGCCCTGCGTAGAAGTTGCTCTCCGACGTCACGTCGACCTCGACGGACAGGCTGAGACGCGGGTGCTTGCGTCGCTCTTTCGGGGACATGGCGCGCTCTTAGCACCTCCCGGTCGAGGCGTCCTGCGGCCTGCGCGGTGAGGCGCGTCACTGCGCCGACGCCCCGGCGGGGCGACGCGAGGCCCGAACCATCGGCGATCGGGACGGGCGTGAGCGCCGGCGGGTGGGTCCTCGCGCGCGGAGCCCGCTCGGCGCGAGGCGGGCGGGCCGCTTGGGCCGACTACGGGGCGAAGCCGGGAAGCACGTGCCGCCGCAGCACGCCGGGCAGCAAGCGGAGCTGCGCGCAGTGGTCTCCCTTGCCCTTGCCGGCGTAGCCGCGGACGAACAGCGCGCCACGGTCGTACGAGCGCAGGAGGGTCAGCTCGTCGCCGGAGCCGCCCCGCGCGAGGTCGGTCGGGCGCGCGCCGAGCTCGCGCAGGACGAACTCCGCCGTCTCGCCGGTCGAGGCGTACCCGTCCGTCTCGATCTCGGTGGTCGTCAGGTAGAAGAGCGGGCCCCCCTCCGCCGCGGTGCGCGCCGCGCGGACGAACAGCGCAGCCTGCCCGTGCTCGAGCGCGCGCTTGCCGGGCTTGTAGCCGGCGTAGAGCGAATCGAGCAGCACGAGGGCCTCCAGGCGCTCGTGCGGTCGGGCGAGGAGCTGGCCGATCGCGCCGTAGCCCGCGCTCCACGAGGATACGGCGAGGTGCCCGAGCCGCGCGTCGGGCCGCCCGGACGCCGCCCGGACCTCGCGCTCCACCGCCGACAGCAGCGCCTCGAAGGCGCCGTCGCGGGACAGCGCGCGCTCGTATTTGCCCGACCCGGCGCCCGCGTCGAGCGCCGCGATCACGAGGTCCATTCGCTCGGGCGCGAGCTCCTTGCGGACCGGCTCGGCGCCGTGGAAGTGAACGAGGAGGCTGTAGGTGCCGTCGTCGCGGACGGCGCGCTCGCCGGGGACGAGCACCTTCCCGACCGGCAAGGTGCGCCATCGTTGGTAGTCGCCGAAGCCGCGATCGGGGAACGCGCAGCCGACGCCCTCGTCGTCGATGCGGACCTCGTCGTCCGGCGCCGTGGGCCGCTCGGCGCCGGTCGGAAGGAATGGCGCGGCCTCCGGCGCCCCCGAGGCGACCTGTGGCGTGGCTGCGGGCTCCGCCGGGAGGCTCTGCCCGGCGCCCCCGGCAAGGAGCAGCACGAGCCCGCTGGCCGCGAGCAGCGCCGCGTCACGGAGCCGTCCTCGCCGACCGGGCGCCGGTCGCGCCTCCTTCGCGGGCGCAGCCGGCGGGCGATCGGTCATGTCAGAAGCCCGGGTTCTGCACGGTCGGCGACCACTTCGGCTTGCCGTAGCTAGGCCCGGCGCCCGGCGCTTCGCGGGCGCTGGCCGCGGGCTTCCCGGCAGCGCTGCCGTTCGGCCTCCTGCCACCGGCGCCCTTGTCGTCGACGTTCGGCAGCTCCGAGATGCTGAGCGCCGGGGTCTCTGCTCCCGCCGCCTTCGCGGGGGCGAGCGACTCGGCGGACGCCGCGGGCGGCGCTGCGCTCGCGCTGGCAGGCACGGGCGCGCGCCTTTCGGGCGTCGCGGCGTGCGACCCCGCGAAGCGCAGCCCCGCCGCTCCGAGGAGCGCGGCGAGCGCGACGCCGGCGCCGACGAGCATGGCCCGGTTGCGACGCACCGGCCCGGCGTCGACGACGACCGACTTCACCTCGGAGTCGGCGAGCTCGATCATCTCGGGCGACGGTGACGAGGGGGGGGGCATCTCCGCCGCGAGGATGTCGCCCTTGCTCACGCCCGAGCCCATCTTCGTGAGCACCAGCTCCGACAGGCCCTCGTGGATCACGGGTGCGCTCGGCGCCGCGGGGAGAATCGCGATGCCGGCGGCGCGCTCGTCGGCCTGGCGGACCGCGCCTCGGAGCGCCACGCGCCGCTTCTGCCCCCGGTCGCCCATCACGGTGCGCACGAAGGAGCCGACGTCGTCGTCGACGACCGACGCGCCCGTGTTCGCGAGCACGCGATCGATGGCTCGATCGAGATCGGCCATCGTGGCGTAGCGCTCGGCCGGGTCCTTGTGCAGGCACCGCAGGATGACCTGCTCGAGCTCCGGCGAGAAACTCGGGTTCAGGCTCCGCGGAGGCAGCGCACCCTTCGTGATGATGTTGCGCATGGTGAGCATGTCGTTGTCACCGAGGAACGGGTGCAGCCCGGTCGTCAGCTTGTAGAGGACGATGCCCATCGCGAAGATGTCGGTGCGCCGGTCGACCTTGCCGCCCTTGGCCTGCTCGGGCGACATGTACGGGACCTTGCCCTTGAGCTGACCGGCCGTGGTCTCGCCGCCCGCGCGGCCGATCGCCTTCGCCACCCCGAAGTCGACCATCTTCACGATGCCGTCGTACGTGACGAGGATGTTCTGCGGCGACACGTCGCGGTGCACGAGCTCGAGGTGCTGATCGTGCTCGTCCTTCATCTCGTGGGCGGCGTGCAGGCCCGCGCAGGCCTGCGACACGATCCGGAGCGCGATGCGCTGCTGGAGGTGCGCGTGGTTGCGCTTCGCCGTCTTCGAGAGGACCGAGAGCGCTTCGCCGTCGACCCACTCCATGACCAGGTACAGGACTTCGTCCTGCTCGCCGAGGTCCAGGATCTCGGCGACGTTCGGGTGATGGATGCGCGACGCGAGGCTCGCCTCGTCGAGGAACATCTGCTCGAACTGCGGGTCGTCCGACAGCGTCGGCAGCATCGTCTTGACGGCGACGGTCTTCTGGAAGCCGCGGGAGCCCTTGAGCCGTGCGGCCCAGACGGTCGCCATCCCGCCCTGCGCGATGGGCAGCAGGAGCTCGTAGCGACCGAGCACCGTCCCCGGAGCCAGCTTGTCGGTGTTGCTCATCGATCTTCCGGGCTGCGCTGCGGGGGGCGAAGCCTCGAACCTCTCACGCTCCGGGAGGAACGGGGCCCCAGAGCTTCTCGTAGACCTTGGTGAGCCGGTTGTGCGCGTCCGCCGTGAAGGTGTTGTTGGCGTGCGGCCAGACGGTGCCCTGCGCCTGGTTGCAGGCCAGCGAGATCATGACGTCGACCTCGGGCTGGCCGGGGCGCACCATCGCGACGCCCATCCCGGGATAGAAGCACGTCGCCTGACCGGGCTGGAAGCTGCTCGGGCTGCCGAAAAGGTCGAGCAGCTCGTTCTTGATCGCGTCGTTCTGGAGCGACATCTGCGCCACGATCACGAAGCCGGTGCCCGGGGCACCCTGCGGGAACCGCGGCAGCTGCGCCTGCACGGCGGGCTGGGTGGCCGCCGGCATGCCGGGGATGAGGCCCGGCGGAATGAAGCCCGGCGGGAGCGCGGAGAGCGCGGCTTGGCCGATCTGCTCGAGCCCGGGCGGGAACGGGAGCCCGGGAATGGCGGGGAAGGGCGAGGCCGCCGCGGGCATGGGGGTCGGCTGCGGCTGCTCCTGGCCTTGCAGCCGGAGGACCGTGATCTGCGCCTTGTCCATGTCGTTGAAGGGCGCGACGCGGGCGGCGCAACCCGTGGCGAGCGGAGCAAGGAGGCCAAGGACGGCGAAGCTTCGGAGGTGAGCTCTCATCGTGGTGCGTTCAGAAGTAGCACGCTCGGGGCGCTCGTGGCCAATCGTCCCAAGGCGGGCCACCAACGCGGGGGTAGGAGCGCGTCGGCGCGAAGGCGCGACTCGCGCGGTGGTTGGCATCGGTCTATGTTTCGAGCTTCGCCCATGACCATCCCCGAGCTCCCCCTTGAGCGGTTCGCCGAGTTGTCCGCGGAGCTCGACGCCGGCGTCTCGCGCGAGCAGGTGCTGGCCGAGGCCGGCCTCACGCCGGAGGTTTGGGCGGGTACGCAGGAGCATTGGCTCGGCAAGATCGCCGCCGAGGCGACGCGCAAGCGCTTCGATCTAACGACGCGGTACACCAAGGCGTTCTCCGCGAGGCGAAGGGTGCTGGCCGACGCGGCGCGCGCAGGGGCGGGACCGCTGACCCGAGCCGCGCACGTGCCGCCGGCGGCGCCTGCGCTCGGCGCGCCTCCGTCGGCGACGCCAGCGCAGCCACCACCTCCGTTCGACGTGGCGGCCGCCGTCGCGCCGCCCGCGTTCTTCGCCGCGCCGCCCGCGTACGTCGCGAACGAGGCCGCGTCCGGCGATCCGCCGCCGGCGTTCGTCAGCACGACCGACCCCGCGCCGCCGCCGCGCGCGGCGATTCCCGACGGGCCGGAGGGCGCGCCGGGCGGTGCCGTCTCGAACGAGCTCGGGCGGACAGTCGTCGCGATGTCGCCGTTCGCGTTCGGCGGGTCGATGCCGTTTCGGGGCGGCGCGGGGAAGCCGCCCTCTACGCCGCCGTCCGTCGCGGCCGGGGGGCTGCCGTTCCGCGCTCCAGGGGCGGATTCGGGGCCCGTTCCCGCGCCCGGCACCGCGCCGTTCCGCGACGGGGGCGTCCCATCGGAGACCGCCGCGCCGCCCGAGCCCGCGCCGAAGCGCGCTAAGACAGAGACGTTGTCGGGAGGCGAATTCGCCGCGCTCCGCGCCGAGCCGTTGCCGTTTCGTCGTACCGATTCCAGCCCGTCGCTGCGCGCGACCTCGCCGGTGCCGGGCGCGGCGCTCGGCGGGCTGCCGTTCCAGGGCGCGCCCGCGGCGTCGCCGCCTCCCGCCGGTGGCTCGGCTCCGCCCCCGCCACGGTCGCCCGATCTCGAGCCGACGTTCGCGCCGCCCGTCGCGCCGGTCGCGCCGCCCGCGGCGCCGGTCGCGCGCCTGCCGCTCGCGAGGTTCGCGCAGATGACCGCGGAGTCTCAGCTCTGGCCCGCGGCGCTGGCCGCCATCCGCGCGCGCTACGGCCTCGACGAGGCCGGCTACTCCGCGGAGAACGAGGCCTGGCAGTGCCTGTTCCTCTCGGACGCGGCCCTCTACGCCCGCTATGGCAGCCTGCTCGCGCACTACCGCGACTGGCTCGCCAAGTCCGCTCGCTGAGGCCGCTTCTGCCGCCCGCCGGCGGGGCTCGCCCGGGCCGCGGCGCCGAGTAGACTTGCCGCCATCGTGGCGTATGCTTCCGCCCACATGCCCGCGTCGTCCATCCTCGAGCTGCGTGGCGAGGCCCTGCCGGCGGACGTGCTGGCCATTCGCTACGAAGCGCGCGAGGCCCTTTCCCGGCCGTACGAGGTCGAGGTCGAGTTTTCGACCACCGATTTCGCGTTCCGGGTCGAGGACTGCCTGCGCACTCGCATGGTCCTCCAGCTCGTCGACGCGCGCGGAGGAGTGCGGTCCTTCGACGGGGTGATCGACCGCGCCGAGTACGCCTACGTCACCGGCCCGCGGCTCCATTTTCGCGTCCGGCTGCGGCCGTCGATCGCGGCGCTGGCGCGGCGCGAGGGCTGCCGCATCCACCAGAACAAGAGCGTCGTCGACATCGCGGGGCTCGTCCTGCGGGAGGCGGGCATCGACAAGGTCGAGTGGCAGCTCGTCGAGACCTACGAGCCGCGCGATTTCGTCGTGCAGTATCGGGAGTCGCAGCTCGACTTCATCCATCGCCTCTTCGAGGACGAGGGCATCTTCTACTTCTTTCGACACGACGCCGACGGGCACGTGCTGATCGTCGCGGACTCGCCGTCGGCGTTCACGCTCATGGACGACGCGCCCGCGGTCGAGTTCTCCATGTCGCAGGGGGGCGGCGAGCCTCTCAAGGACTTCTCGCGCAAGCTCGCGCTGCGCACGACGAGCGCGAGGCTGCGCGACTACGATTTCGAGAAGCCGCAGAGCAAGCCCGAGGCGCAGGTCCCGGGCCCCGATGCGTGGCCGATGCCGCTCTACGAGTACCCGGGCGGCTTCCTCAAGGCTGCGGCGGGGCAGCGCAAGGCCAAGGCGCGTCTCGCGTCCGAGCGTCGCGACGCCGACACCGTTCGTGGAGCCAGCCGCGCGATCGGCCTGCGCGTCGGCGTGCCGTTCGCCGTCGACGGCGCGGCCCAGCCCTGCCTGAACGGCGAGTTCGTGGTGACGGAGCTGCGCACGTGGGGCGAGCAGACGCTCGAGAGCGGCGGCGCCAACGAGGTCTGCAGAAACCAGTTCGTCGGCATCCCCAAGGACTCCCCCTGGGCGCCCGCGCGCGTGACGCATCGGCCGCGGATCCGGGGCATTCAGACGGCCCGCGTCATGGGGCCGAGCAGCGAGGAACAGGCGATCCACGTCGACAAGTACGGTCGCGTGAAGGTGCGCTTCCACTGGGACCGCGAGGGCCAGCAGGACGACACGGCGAGCTGCTGGCTGCGCGTCGCGCAGCTGGCGACGGGCGGCTCCATGGTGCTCCCGCGCGTCGGCTGGGAGGTCGCGGTGACCTTCGCCGACGGCGATCCGGACCGGCCCTTCGTGCTCGGCCGCGTCTACAACGCCGAGAAGACGCCGCCGTACGCGCTCCCGGGCGCGCAGACGTCCGGTGCGCTCAAGAGCCTGTCGAGCCCGGGCGGCGCCGGCTACAACGAGATCAAGATGGGCGATAGCGGGGGCAGCCAGGGCTGGGACCTGCACGCGCAGAAGGACCTCAACATCACGATCAACCACGACCGCAAGGAGACCATCGACGTCGACGAGTCCCACACGGTCAAGGTCAACGTCGCCTGGCACGTCGGATCGAACGAGAGGCTCACCGTCGGCGGCAACCAGTCGGTCGACGTCGGCGCGGACCGGCAGGACCTGATCGGCGGCAACCAGTCGGTCGACGTCGGCGGCAACGAGACGTTCGACGCGACGTCGAACCTGCTCGAGAAGATCGGCGGCGATCGATCGTACGGGGTCGGCGGCAACCAGGTGGTCATCTCGAACTCGGTCGCTCAGTCGATCGAGGGCAACTTCAGCCGCACGGTCGGCGCCGTGCAGCTGACCGGGTCGGTCGACGAGATCGGCGAGAACGTCGCCGGGTCGCACACGGAGACCGTCGGCGCGGTGAAGATCGAGCTCGTGAAGGGCGACAGCGCCGAGGAGATCGCCGGCAACAAGACCCTGACGGTGGCGGTGGCGGATCTGCACCTGATCAAGGGCAACCTCGCCATCAGCGCGGAGGGATCGACCACGCAGCTCGTGGGCGGGCTGCACTACCAGAAGATCGCCGGCGATTTTTCGATCAAGGCGCCCGTCATCACGCTCCTCGGCGCCGTCGGCGTGTTCAAGGGGGGCGGCAGCGAGCTCAAGCTCGGCGGCGGCCCGGTCGTGATCAAGGGCGACAAGATCGCGATCGAAGCCGCGCTCGTCGTCAAGATGGGCGCCTCGCTGAAGCTCAAGTGAACCGCCGCCCGCGCACCACGGCCATCGTGGCGGCGCGGCGCTCGCGACGCACCTCTCGAGACCTCTAGTGAGCGAGGGACCATGCCGGAGCTCGTGAACGTTGACATCGAGGTGGCCGTCGACGGGCAGGCCTATCGCGCGCTCGGCGTGTCGGCGCGCGAGGGGCTCTCCGAGGTCGGCGCCGTCGTCGTGGACCTGGTGTCGCCCGACGGCGCGCCCGACCCCCGAACACTCGTCGGCAAGGCCGTCGAGGTCGGCCTGCGTCGCGCCGACGGCAGCGCCTCGAGGTCGTGGGTCGGGTTCGCGGCCGAGGCCGAGCGCCTCGCCGATCAGGACGGGCGCCCCGCTACGCGCCTCCTCGTCACGCCGCGCTTGCAGCGGTTGGCGAAACGCGCCGATTGCAGGACGTTTCAAGAGCTGTCGGTGCCCGACATCGTGAAGAAGGTCCTCTCGGACGCCGGAATGCCGGAGGCCGACCAGACCTGGACGTTGTCGCAGAGCTACTCGCCGCGCGTGTACGCGGTGCAGTACCGCGAGACCGATCTCGACTTCGTCCTCCGGCTGCTGTCCGAGGAGGGCATCGGCCTCGCGGTGCGCTTCGACGGCGGGGCCGACAAGGTCGCCTTCTGCGACGATCCCAAGGGCTTCGGCGATGTCGAGGGCACGACCGAGCTCCCGTTCGCGCACACGTTCGGCTTCGACACGTCCGAGGACAACGTCCTCTTCGTGCGGCAGGTGCACGAGGTCCGATCGGACAAGGTCTTTGTCCGCGACTACGACTTCGAGCGACCGAAGCTGAAGCTCGAGGCCGAGGTGTCCGGCGGCGACCCGGGCGCGAAGGCGCTCGAGGTCTATGCGTGGCCGGGTCGGTTCACCGACCAGGGCGTCGGTGATCGCTACGCGCAGGTGCTGCTCGACTCGATGCAGGCCGAGCGGGACGTGGTGGCGGGCGAGGCGACGGCGATGAACCTGCAGCCGGGCCTCCGCTTCTCGATCACTGGACACCCTTACGAGGGGCTCAATCAGGAGTACCTCGTCGTGTCGGTCGAGACGGAGGCGCGCGACCGCACGGCCATGAGCCCCACGGGCGGGTCGGGCCGGCAGTACGCGTGCAGGTTCACCGCGGTGCCGACCGGCCGCAGCGCGTGGCGGCCGCCGCGCCGACCGCGAGCGCGCGTGGCGCCGGGGTTCGCGTCGGCGTTCGTCACGGGGCCGAGCGGGTCGGAGATCCACACCGACAAGCTCGGCCGCGCGAAGGTGCGCTTCCACTGGGACCGCGTCGGCAAGCACGACGACACCTCGAGCCTCTGGGTGCGCACGCTCCAGCTACCGACCGGGGGATCGATGCTGCTCCCGCGCGTGGGCTGGGAGGTCGGGCTTCGCTACGTGGAGGGCGACGTCGACGCGCCGATCGTGATGGGGCGCATGGTCAACGCGGTCGCTCCGCCGCCGTACGCGCTGCCGGGTGGCAAGGCGCGGGGCGCGCTGCAGACGGCGACGACGCCCGGCGGTGGCAGCACGAACGAGATCCGCACCGACGACTCCAAGGGCGGCGAGGAGATGTTCTTCAACGCGTCGAAGGACATGTCCATCACGGTGCTCAACAACACGACCGAGACGATCGGCAATTGCGAGACGCACGAGGTCGGATCGAACCACACGATCGACGTCACCAACAGCATCCAGGCCACCGTCGGCGCGTCGCAGACCCTCTCGGTCGGCGGCAACCAGACGGTGCACGTCGAGTCGCTGGCCGTCGACGACATCGCCGGCAACCACGAGCTTGCGATCGGCGGCAACCGGACGTTGCAGATCGGCGGCGATCATCGTCGCCAGGTCGCGGGCGGATCCACGCTCGACGTCGGCGGGAACGCGGTAGACCTCGTCGTCGGCGCGGTGAGCGAGGCGGCGGTTGGTGACCACACGCACACGGTCGGGGCCGCGCTGATCGAGATGACGGCGAAGGATCGGTCCCTCGTCATCGGCGGATCGCGCACGGAGACGACGGGCGCCGTGAAGGTCGTCATCGCCGGAGGGGGCCGGTCGGTCACGGTCGGCGGGTCGATGACCGAGATGGTCGGCGGCGCCGTCCTCGCCAGCGTCAAGGGTGACCGCAGCGACAACGCCGGCTCGTCGTTCACGGAGATCGCGGCGGGGGCGTCGATCGTGAAGGCCGACAAGGTAGTGTTCGAGGCGGATACCGCGCTGTGCGTCGTGATGGGGGCGTCGATCCTCGCGCTGACGCCGGCGTCGGTGTCGATCGTGGGCGTCAGCGTCAAGATCGACGGGGCAGCGGCCGAGACGGCCGCGCTGATCACGGACAACTGAGGCCATGGCGACTCGATCCTTCCTCGCGTCGATCACCGTCGGAGACGTCGAGCTCCCGGCGCTTGCCTTCCGCGCCGAGGAGCGCCTCGGCGAGCCCACGGTCGCGGATGTCGTGCTGCAGCTCGCGGAGTACGGCGACCCGACCGCCATGCTCGGCAACGCCTCGACCTTGTCGTTCGGGCCGAGCGGCGCCGCGCCGCATCAGGTCGCCGGCATCGTCGACGAGGTCACGGTCGTCGGGTCGGCCCTCGTCGGCGGCACGGGGGTGCACCTCGTTCGCGTGCGCGTCGTCTCGACGCTCGCGCTGCTGGATCGCAAGGTCGGCTGCGAGATTCACCAGGACCGCGACGTTCGCGAGATCGTCACGAAGGTGCTCGAGGACAACCACATCCCGGCCAGCGCGCAGTCGTGGAAGCTCGGCGCGAGCTACCCGAAGCGCGAGTACTGCGTGCAGTACGCCGAGAGCGCGCTCGCCTTCGTGCGGCGCCTGCTCGAGGAGGAGGGCATCACCGTCCACCCCGAGGTGAACGTCGACGGCAAGGAGCTCCTCGTCTTCGAGGACGACTCCACGACGGCCGCGCCCATCGACGGCGAGGAGCTCGTGCCGTTCCGCCAGCGCACGGGCCTCGAGCACGTCGCGGACGCGATCCACTCGATCTCCGAGCGCTGCCGCGTGGTGTCGGGCAAGTTCGTCCTGCGCGACTACGACTTCAAGCGCCCCAAGCTCGACCTGACCGTGACCGCGACGGCGGCGCTCGACACCGACCTCGAGATCTACGACTACCCCGGCCTTTATGCGGATCCGGGGCAGGGCAAGCGCCTCGTGCGGGCGCGCCTCGAGGCCGAGCAGATCGATCGCGAGACGCTGCGCGTCGAGGGGGACTGTCATCGCCTCGCGGCGGGTCGGACCGTCGAGATCGGCGAGGCGCTCCACGAGGAGCTGAACGGCCGGTACCTCCTGACCGGCGTGGTGCACGAGCTCGCGCACGGCAAGGGCGGAGGCGGCAGTCCGGTCTACGGGGCGTCGGCGACGCTCTTGCCGATCGCGATCACGTACCGGCCGCCGCGTCGCACGCCCAAGCCGCTCATCGAGGGGCCGCAGACGGCGCGCGTCGTCGCGCCGCCCGGGTCGCCGGGCGAGGAGATCCACACCGACGAGCACGGCCGCGCGAAGGTGAAGTTTCACTGGGACCTCGCGCCGGAGGAGGCCGACAAGGCTTCGTGCTGGATGCGCGTCGTTCAGCCGCAGACGTCGGGCTCGATGATCTTGCCGCGCCTCGACTGGGAGGTGACAGTCGAGTTCGTCGAGGGCGATCCCGACCGGCCGATCGTCAGCGGGCGGCTCTACAACGGCGTCTTCATGCCGCCGTACGCGCTGCCGCAGGGGCGCACGCGCACCACGTGGAAGACGCACTCCACGCCGGGCGGCGGTGGCGCCAACGAGATCCGCTTCGAGGACAAGGCCGGCGGCGAGGAGGTCATGATCCACGCCGAGCACGACCAGGTCGTGCACGCGGCGAACAACAAGACGAAGGTCGTCCTCAACTGCGAGACGAAGAAGGTCAAGGTCGACTCGACGACGAAGGTCGGGGCCAACCAGGACGTGAAGGTGACCAAGGGCGTAGAGCGGAAGATCACCGGCGATCAGTCGGTGAGCATCTCCGGCAATCGCACGGTGCAGGTCAACGCGGTCGCCGGGCTGACCGTCGCGGGAAACGGGGCGACGACGGTCGGTGGCAACCAGTTCGAGATGGACGGCAACCCGCTCCAGGCGCTGCTCGCGCTCGCGGCGGAGAAGGCCACCGAGTTCGTGCAGGGCAAGGCCGCCGAGGTGCTCGGGAAGATCGACGCGGCCGTGCAGGCGAAGGTCGACCAGGTCATGGGCCCGGTCAACGCGCTGCAGGAGCGGCTCGGGACGATCCAGGAGAGCATGGACGCGCTCGCCGACGGCGACCTGAGCGCGGCGGCGGACCTCGTGACGGCGGTGTCGGAGCTGCCCTCGGCGGGGGGCTTCGCGGACTCGCTCGGCGGCCAGGCGGGCGAGGGCGAGGGCGAGGCGGACGCTGGGGGCGCCGAGGACGGCGGCGGCGAGGAGGAGGCCGAGGGCGGTGGCGAGGAGGGCGAGAAGGAGCCCGGGATCACCGAGCAGCTCGGTATCGACGCGGTCGTGAGCGGCGCGATCGAGCGCGGCATCTCGGGGGGCGCGAATGCGCTCGGCGAGGCGCTCGGCTTCGACTCGGCCGGTGGCGGCGGTCAGTCGGCCGAGAACGTCGGCGGGCCCGAGGGGACCGTGGCGGGGGTCGCGGCCGAGGATCGCGCCAAGGGGCCTGGCCACTCGCAGAACAAGGTCGGCGGCGATCACACCGAGACCATCGGTACGCTGAAGGTGACGGCGGCGCTGAAGCCGGTGGAGACCGACGTCGGCGGATCGATGACCCAGAGCGTCGGCGCCGCGCGCGTCGAGATGGTGCTGGGCAACCGGTCGGAGTCGGTCGGCGGCGACAAGACGGAGACGGAGCTCGGGCTCATCGTGGTGACGAAGGGCGACGAGACGGAGGCGGTCACCGGATCGAAGACCCTGCTGGTCGGTGGGGCCATCCTCGAGAAGATCGCCGGTGGCCACACGATCGAGGCGGGCGCGCCGGCGACGTTCATCGGCGCGTTCCACAAGGTCGACGCGGGCACGTCGATCACCTTCAAATGCGGCGCGAGCGAGGTCGTCGTCGACGGCAGCGGGGTGTCGATCAAGAGCCCCCTGGTGACGATCACGGCGGGCAAGATCTCGCTGACGAAGTCGGTGTCGGAGGTCTGAGTGGCAAAGGTCGACGCGAGCGTGGCGACGGCGGACGGGCGCGGCGTGGAAGCGCCTCCCGCGGCGGAGGCCGATCCGCGCGGCGCGGACGGTGTGGACGCGCTCCTCGACCGCGTGGCGGTCCCGGCCGCGCGCGCGGTCTCGGCCCTCCCGGCGCTGTGCACCGCGAAGGTCGTTCGGGTGGACCGCGAGGGCGTGACGGTCGCGCTGCGCGGGCGCGCCGAGCCGCTCGCGGCGACGATCGCCGATGAGGTCGATCGACAGCTCGTCGAGCGCGCGGGCGCGGCGGGCGACGCCGTCCTCGTCGAGATCGGCGCGGACGGCGCTCCGGTGGTGGTCGGGGTCGTGCAGCGTCGCGTGCCGGAGACGCTCGAGCTACGCGCCGCGACGGTGATCATCGAGGCCGAGCGCGAGATCGTGCTCCGCGCCGGGCGATCGGCCCTCCGCATCCGCGAGGACGGCGACGTCGAGCTGGTCGGGGGCCGCGTGCTGGCGATGTCTCGCGGGCTCTTCCGCATCGTGGGGCGCGTGCTCCGCCTGAACTGACATGGATCCGCCGAGCCTCGACAACCGCACCGGGTACGCCGTCCTGCCCCAGTTGCTCATGGATCGGGACGGCGAGAAGCTCGCCGTGCTCGTGAAGGCGACCTACGAGCTACCACCAGGCGCCGCCGAGCTGGAGGTCGCGCCCTCGCCGCGCCGCCGCGGCATCCGCCTCGCGGACGTGCCGTGGGGCGAGATCGAGAAGAGCAGCATCCGCTACCCTGCGGACCTCTGCTTGCGGAAGCCCGGCACCGACGTGATCGTGGTCGCCAAGGGCTACGCGCCGGGCGGGCGCGCCGTGCCGTCGTTCGACGCGGGCGTGCGCGTCGGGCCCGTCGCGAAGACGTTGCGGCTCTTCGGGTTGCGCGTGTGGCAGAAGGCGGGCAGCGGCCTGTCCGCGGCGCGCCCCCTGAGCGAGCTCGAGCTTCGCTACGATTTCGCGTGGGGCGGGTTCGACGACAGCGATCCGGAGCGTCCGGTCGAGGAGCCCCGCAACCCGGTCGGGCTCGGCGTGACGCGCGATCCCGAGGCGCTGACGCACCAGCCCGCGCCGAGCATCGAGGACCCGACCGCGCTCATCACGTCGCATCGCACGCGCCCCGCGCCGGCCGGCCTCGGCGCGATCGCGCGGCACTGGGATCCGCGACGTCGGCACCTCGGAACGTACGATGCGCAGTGGCTCGAGTCACGAGCGCCGCTGCTCCCCGCCGACGCGGACGATCGCGCGAACCTCTGCGCGACGCCCGATCTCGTGGCGCAGACGCCGCTCCTCGGCGTCGAGGAGGTGGCGCTGCTCAACCTGGTGCCGGGCGGGGGCTCGACGCGCTTCGCGCTGCCTGGGGTCGGGGTCGAGATCGACGTGCGGGTGAAGGGTCGGGATCCGGAGATCGTCCGGCCGTTCCTCGACACGGTGCTCGTCGACGCGCTCTTCGTGCCGCGGCGGCCGGTGACCGTCGAGCTCGTCTGGCGAGCCCATTTCCGCGCGCCGCGCCGGATGAAGGACGCGCGCATCCTGGTGCGCGAGCGGGAGATCCGATGAACACGCGGGCGATCGTGGTGAGCGTGGGAGCGCGGACGGCGCTGGGCCTCGACGCGCCGCAGACGGCGTTCCTCCTGCGCACGGGCGTGACGGCGATCCACGCGGCGCCGCTCGTCGACTCGCAGGGCGAGCCCGTGACGATGTGCTACTTGCCGACGCTCGATCCGCGCTGCACGGGCGAGGATCGCGCGGCGCGGCTCGCGCAGCCGGCGCTCGAGGAGGTCTTCGCGGCCCTCGGGCTCGCGGCGCGCGCCCTCTCGACGAGGCTCGTCGTGTGCCTCGGCGAGGCGGACGGGCGCCGCGAGGACCGGGACGCGGTCGCGCGCGGCGCGGACCTCGCCGGGCGGATCCACCTCGCGGCGCGGGAGATCCTGCCGGACGTCGAGCTCGACGTGTCGGTGCGTGGGGCGGCCGGCGCGGCCATCGCGCTGGGGCGGGCGCTGCAGTCGATCGCGGATCGCCGCATCGACGCGGTCCTGCTCGGCGGCGTGCACACGGACTACGACCCCGCGGTGATCGCGCGGCTCGAGGAGCAGGGGCGCCTCTTCACGCCGCGCAACCTCGACGCGATCATCCCGGGCGAGGCCGCCGCGTTCGTGCTCCTCGTGCGAGAGGACGCGGCGCGCGCGGCGAAGCTGCCGGCGCTCGCGCGCGTCGTGGGCGTCGGCACCGGCGTCGACCGAGCGACGCCCGACAACGACGAGCCCGCGTTCGACGCGCGCGGGCTCACGGCCGCGGTTCGCGCGGCCGGGGCGGATCTCACGGCCGATCAGCTCAAGGTCGGCTGGTCGTGGAACGACCTCACGTTCGAGATGCGGCGCACCTACGAGTGGCAGGCGATGGTGACGCGCACGGGCGGCCTGTGGGGCGAGCCGTACGCGACGGAGTGGCCGGCGCAGCGCCTCGGGCACCTCGGCGCGGCCGCGCTCCCGCTTCACATGGCGCTCGCCGTCGAAGGCTGGCGGCGTGGCTGGGCGCCCTCGTCGATCGCGATGTCGCTCGTGGGCAGCGACGGCGGCGACCGCGGCGCGGTGGCGCTGGTCCAGTAGGCGCTCCGGAGAGCGCTCCCGCGTCGGCGGGCGCGTCCTCGACCGGGAGGAAGCGTCAGCCGCGCGTGGCGCGCGCGGCGCGCGCGAAGGATCCCGCCGCCGTCGAGGCTCGGCGAGCGATGGGCTCCCACTGCCGCAGCGCCTCCTCCTGCACGGCGACGAGGTCGTGCGGGTCGAAGCGCACCACCTGGCCGGTGCGGATCACGAGCTCGCGTTGCAGCAGCCGTCGCTCGGCCGGTCCGACCGGCCAGCCGTCGAGCTCCCACAGCGACACGGCCGGCCAGTACGGGTGGCCGCGGCGGTAGCGCACGCCGGCGCGGTAGTTCGCGCCCGCCTCGGCCCAGTAGGCGGCCCAGCGATCGGCCGAAATCGTCGGGCGGGTGACCGTGTCGGGTGACCCTTCCGACGGCAGGTCGCGCGGGTCGCTGACCTGGCGCGCGAGCTTCGGCGGCGGCTCGCCGACCTCGGGCTCGGGCGGATCCTCGACGGCGATCGTCTCGGGCGCGACCTCGACGAGCTCGAGGAGGCGCGCGCCCGTGAGCCGGTCGAGCGCGTAGGCGGCTGCGAGGACGAGGCCGTCGTCGGCGCTCCGCAGCAGGGCGATGAGCGTCGGGACCGACTCGGGCGCGCCGGCCCAGCCCAGCGCTGCCACGAGCGACGGGGTGGGGGCCGCCTCGACGCGCTCGAGGATGCGCGCGGCGTCGTGCCCGTCGCCGACGATCGCGAGCGGCAC
>CAIVJW010000131.1 GCA_903906315.1 uncultured delta proteobacterium
CGATCTCGCGGCCGATCGCAGGGCGGAGCTCGCCGGGCTCGATGCCGCGGCGCTGGCCCTGCTGCTCGACCGGCTCCGGCGCGACCGGCGCTGGGGCTGACCCGGGGGCGCCGAGGGCGCGGCGCGATCGTTCACCGGAGCCGAGGAGGCCAAGCGGGTCGATCGCGGCGCACGACGGCAGTCGAGGCTCGATTCTCGATGCGCCGATCGAGGCGATTGGGTTCGCCGAGGCCGCCTGGCAACCGGTGGGGGGCACTGGCAGTTGGCCCTGGTTGATCGGGGTCAACTGGGCGAATTGAGCCCAGTTCGCTCGTGCGCGGGGTCGCGGTGCTCGGGGAAGAATGTTCGAAGCCGGCGGGCGGCTCGATGCGCTGACAGGTCGTCCACCTTGCTCGGCGCGAGGTCGTGCGACCACCCATGCGGCTGCGGGGCGGCCGCGCCTCTCCGCGCCCTCAGCGCCCGACGATCGTCTCGACCCGCCCGCCCACGATCCTTCGCACGAGGTGGTTGCCCGAGTCGGTCACGTACACGACGCCGTCGGGGCCCGTCGCGACACCGCTCGGCCGCGCGAAGCGCGCTTCGGCCACGGGCCCGTCCGCGTAGCCGTCGATGCCCGTGCCCGCCAGCGTGCCGACCTTGCCGTCGACGACCGTTCGAATACGGTGGTTGCCGAGGTCGGCCACGAGGAGCACGCCTTTCTCGCCGAGCGCGAGCGCGACCGGCGAGTCGAACCGCGCGAGGCTCGCCTCGCCGTCGGAGAAGCCGCGTTCGCCGGACCCCGCGAGCGTCGTCACGCGCCCATGGCGCACGAGGCGGATGCGGTCGTTGCCGACGTCGGCCACGTAGAGCCAGCCCTGGTCGTCGACCTCGATCGCCGCCGGGCGATCGAACTGCGCCTCCGTCGCGGCCCCGTTCATGAAGCCCGCGACGCCCGTGCCGGCGACCGTCCGCAGTCCGCCACCTTCGACGACGCAGACCCGGTGGTGCTGCGTGTCGGCGACGTAGACCTTGCCGTCCTTGCCCACAGCGACGCCACCGGGCGCACGGAGCGCCTTCGCGGGGTCGGCCCCGGCGTCCACCTCGCCCGATCCGGCGACCGTGCGCACCACGCCGCCCTCGATCGCGCGAATGCGGTCGTTGTCGCCGTCAGCCACGAAGACCGCGCCCGTGGGGCCGAGCTTGAGGTCCCAGAGCCCGTGGAAGTCCGCGTCGCGGGCGGGACCATCGCGAAAGCCCGACACGCCCGATCCGGCCAGCGTGCGGACGGCCTGACCTTGGACCACGCGCACGCGGCTATTTTCCCAGTCGGCGACGTAGATCGCCCCGTCCTTGCCGACGGCGAGGCCCCAGGGCCGGTTGAAGCGCGCGTCCGCGACCTTGCCGTCGACGAAGCCGCCAGCCCGCGCGCCGACGAGGGTCTCGACGCGCCGATCACGCACGACGCGGACGCGATCGGTCTTCGCGTCGGCGACGTAGACGGCTCCGTCCGGCCCGACTGCGACGGCCTCGGGCAGGGAGAACGTTGCATTCGCCGCCTCGCCATCCGCCGATCCGATGTCGCCCGAGCCGGCGAAGACCTGCGCCTTGCCGTCGCGCACGACCATGACTCGGTGCTTGTCCGGCTCGGCGTAGTACAAGACGCCATCGGGCCCGACCGTGAGGCCAGGAAGCCAGTCGAACCCCACGAGCGACGGCTCGTTCACCGTCACCTGCCGTTCGCCCATCGGCCCGAGGGTCGACACGAATCCGCCCCGCAGCACGCGGATCTTCAGGTTGCCTGCGTCGGCGATGTAGACCGCGCCGTCGGGCGCGAAGGCCACGCTCGCGGGGGAGTCGAACTTCGCGAACGCGGCCGTGCCGTCGGCGTAGCCGCGCTGCCCGGCGCCGGCGACCGTCGTGACCTGCCCGCCGAGGACCATTCGAATGCGGTGATTGCCACGGTCCGCGACCAGCACCCCGCCATCGGGCCGCAGCGAGATCCCCGCGGGATGATCGAGCTTCGCCGTCGCGACGGGCCCATCGGAGAAGCCTGCTTCGCCCGTGCCCGCAAGCGTCTCGACCGTGTCGCCGCGCACCACCCGGATCCGGTGGTTGCCCTCGTCGGCCACGAAGATCGTGCCGTCGCCGGCGATGCGCAGGGTGCGCGGAGCGTTGAAGCGCGCCGTCGCCGCGGGCCCATCCAGAAAGCCAATCGCGCCCGACCCTGCCAGGGTGCGCAGGGCCCCGTCGTGATGGGCGACCAGCCGGTGATTGCCGCGGTCCGCGATGAGCACGCGCCCGTCGGCGGCCACCGTGAGACCGCTCGGCGCGAACAGCACGAGCTCCGGCGCGCCCGCGGGACGTGCCGCGAAGCCGGTGGAGGGCGTCGCCGCTGCGGGCACGGACGGGGCGGTCGAGACGGGTGCAGGCACGGCGACGGGTGCGGTTGGCTCGCGCGAACCGCGCACGGCGAGGGCACCGGCCGCGGCGGCGATCACCAGCGCGCCGAGCGCGAGGGGGAGGCGCGCCCGCCGGGGCGAGCCCGTGACCGCGAGCGGCGCAGGAGCTGGCGCGGCCGAGCGGGCACCCTCTTGCACCGTCACCTGCGCCGACAGCGTGGACGGCATCGCCGCAGTCCCCTCCGCGGGCCCGGGAACCGACGCCCGCGGCGACTCGCTCGGGTGATCGCGCGGCACCTCGACCGTCGCCGCCCCCGCGGTCGCCGCGAAAGGACGCAGCGCCCCGACCATTTCCCCCGCGGTCGCGTAGCGGGCATGGGGCGAAGGCGAGAGCGCCTTTCGTAGCACGTCGGCGAGGCCCGTCGGCAGGTCGACCTCGGGAGCGACATAGGCAATCTCGCCCCGACTGATCCTCATGTACGCCACGAGCATCGCGTTCGGGTCGGCGCCGATGCCCCTCGGGAGGACCTCGCCATAGGGCACCACGCCGCGCGTGACGAGCGCGTGGATCACCGCCGCGACGGCGTAGACATCGGATCGCGGGTCGTTGCTCGTCGGGTCGAGCAGCTGCTCGGGCGCCGCGTACCCGGGCGTGCCCCCGATGGCGACCTTCGTCTGCTCCTGGTCCGCCGTGCGCGCGAGCCCGAAGTCGATGAGGACCGGCGCGAGCCCCGCCGCCAGGCCGCCGCGTTCGACGACGATCACGTTGTTCGGGTTGATGTCGCGGTGCACGATCCCCTTGTCGTGCGCGTGATCGAGGGCGGCGAGGATCTCGATCGCCATCGCCACCGACTCGGCCACCGACAGCGCCGGCGGACGGCTCTGCTTTCTCACGACCCAGTCGCGCAGGGGGCGGCCCATCACGAGCTGCTGCACCAGGAAGAGCTGGTCGTGGTGCGCGTCGGCGTCGTAGATCCGCGCGATGCCCGGGTGGTCGAGGGCGGCCATCGCGCGAGCCTCGGTCTGGAAACGCTCGCGCTGCCGCGACCGCTCGGCGAAGCGCCCGTGCATCACCTTCAGCGCGACCTCGCGCCCGAGCCGCTCGTCGACGGCGCGGTACACGACGCCCATGCCGCCTTGCCCGAGCACCTGCACGATGCGGTACTTGTCGCGGACCTTGAGCGGCGACCCGCACGCGGGGCACGCGACCGCCGACGGGTCGACCTCTTTCGCGCACGTCTGTGACCAGCAAAGCATCGTGGGGCGGGCCTCCGGCTCCGGGGCGTTCGCCGGCGGCCGACGAACCGGCCGACGTTACCGCAACGAGGGCGCCGAAGGGTCGCGCGTGACGGTGACGGTGACGGTGACGTCGATCACGAATCTCGTCGACGGGACCACCGCGCGCGAGTCTCCGCTAGCCTGACCCTCGCCGAGAAGGTCTCGCGGATCCGGCGAGGCTCGCCGCCCCACCCCGCAACGTCCAGGTTGGCTGTTCAGCGGTTCGAGCTCGCCGCGCTGCCTGGGTGCACCGGCAGGAATGCCGGTGCTGGAAAGGGACGGCGACCGCACCTTTTCGGCGAGGGTCTCGCTCGGGCGCGCGAGCCGCGTCTACGCCAACACGACGGTCGCCAGCCTCGTGCGCGAGGTGCTCGGCCGCTACCGCCTCGCCGTCGTTCGCGAGCATGGAGGCCAGGGCGACTACCGCGTCGCCTGCGCCGACGATGCGGCTTTACGCGAGTACCTCGTGCAGTACGACGAGAGCGATTTCGCCCTCCTGCAGGGCAGGCCGGAGCACGAGGGCCTCTCGTACTGGCTCGAGCACGAGGTTCCCGGCGAGGTGATCCTCGTCTCCGACGACCCGCGCACCGGGCCTTTCGTCTCCGGCTCGCCCACGCTGCGCTACCGCGGTCGAAACAACCTCGATCCTGGCAAGAAGGGGCTCGTGTGGGGCCTCGACTTCGCGCAACGTCGCGTGCCCGCGAGGGTCGTGGTCGCCGACTACAACGAGGACAATCCCGCGCTCTTGCTGCGCGCCGAGGCTGCGGTCGAGGGCGGCCCCGGCTTCGGCACGGCGCTGCTCTACGGCGAGGACTTCCGCGACGTCGAGGCGGGCCAGGCGCTCGCGGCGGTGCGCGCGGAGGCGCTCGCGTGCCGGCGTCGGGTTTGCGAGGGTCGCTCGTGCGGGAAGACTGCACGCTGCGGGCGGAGACGGTGGCCATCGTGGCCGAGAAGGAAGCCAGTCTCGACGGCGAGCGAGTGTTGCTCGGGTAGTGACCCCGGGGCACGCGACCTCGTCGCCGTCGAGCACCATCGCAACCTCGGTCGCGAACCACCGCCCGCCCGTTCGATCGGCCGCCGGGGTGCCGATCGTACGGGTCGGTAGGCAGGCCCGGCGTTCATGCGAGACTCGATTCTCACAGGCAACGGAAGCTCGGCCTCGCCCGGGCCCGCGCTACACTCCCCGCATGCGCCCGCTCTTCGCCGATCCGAAGACCGACTTCGTCTTCAAGCGGATCTTCGGCACCGAGGCTCACAAGCCGCTGCTCATCGCGCTCCTCGACGACTTGCTC